>JAFLRS010000069.1 GCA_022511355.1 Alistipes sp. | reverse complement strand
CTAAACCGACGTACGGGATTACCGTACCACGAGTTCGAATCTCGTCCTCTCCGCACAAAAAAATCCACTCTTACGGGAGTGGATTTTTTGTTATATGTCGTTTCAGGATTCGCAAAAGCTTCGGAAACCCCTGACACAAAGCAACTGTCGTCTTATCTACAAAGCCGCTATCGCCTTATCTATCTCGTCGATACGGAACTGCAACTCATCCTTTATAACATAACTCGTTCCCGAACTTCCCGGCCAACGTTTCTTGTTCATCGCAATCGATTCCGAAATCTCAGCCATCTTGGCATCTATATATTCATCCGCAATCTTCTGAATGACAGGTTTATGCATCGCCCAACGCTCCTTGACGCGCTTCACGAAACGCGAATCGAGGAACAACCAGTGGTACCACATTGCATCTTTAAGAATAAGACCCGATCTGTAACCGCTCTCGCCGGTTCTGCGATATGTCCCATAATCGAAGTCCCATACAGGTCCCGCACAGAGCTTGCCGTTGCGGTCCTTGTGCATATAGCTGCTCTTGGGGTGCCACGGTTCGATGTTGCCCGAAAGCTCGTGTACAAGCCACCAATCAATAAACGAATCCATATCGATATAGTCGAAAACATCGAGACTGCGCGGATTGCCGCCAATCAGAATCTCCTCAATCGTATTAAAGTAATTCTTGACATACTCTTCCTGCTTGGGGGCTATATCCTCGTCCGGATCTTTGAACTGCACAGGCAGACCATCCTTGCTATCGTTATAGAATGTACAGAATTGATTCTTAAAATAGCTGGTTTTGAATTTGAAAGCCTCGTCGAAATAAGTATCAAGTTCGAAAATATAACCGCCCGTTTTGGAAACGTCATCCACGTCGGTCGGAGCTATCTCGGTGATATTCACGCGGTTCTTATCGACCTTAATCTGCTCGCACAGATAGTAGCTGCCATCGAAACGGCCGTTCATCACCAAATCGACATGATAACCGTGCGGATTCCACGCCATACCCGGCAAACTCTGAGCTATCTTGAACGAAAGGTCGTTGCACATACCCGTATTATCCATATAGTTGGCCAGCAAAACCCAACGTTTGTGCTTGGGCATCCCCATCACGGTCGCCTTGCTGTCGAGCTTTATGGCATAAGGTTTCTTATCAAGATTCCACGTCGAGTTGCCGCGGCCCTTTATCTGCACATCGGCATATATGTCATTATTCTCTCCGGCATTCCAAATCTGTATGCCGCATCCTTCGGTCCAAACCGTCTTGCTAATAATATCGGAAGGAGTCGTAACATAAACCACCGGCAGATTGGTGTAGTGCGCTACCACCGTATACTCTCTCTTATAGCCGCCATCGGCAGTATAAACAAGTTTTACGGGGTTGGAAAGGTCGATGCTCGAGGGATTGGATACGCCCCCGACACTCACCGTACCGCCTTCGGCATCAACGCTGACAGACATGGACTTGACATTGGTTTCATAGCCCACCTTCACCATAAACACATCATCCGAAACAGCCTTCGCAGCCACTCCGCCTACGGTCAGGGAGTTTATGCCGCCCGCAAGCTTCTTCCAGTTGAAGCCGATAAGCTCCGACGACAACTGCATCTTCTCACCTCTGCCGTCGCGGGTCGTAACAACCAATGCGGCATAATCCGAATATCCTGTCGAAACGCCCAAATCCTCGACAACCGCCGTATACTGACCAACCAACACCTCGCCGCGCGCATTCAAAGCCTGCTCCACCTTTTTAAGTTTGAAATTGCCGGGAGCGGTGACGTAAGAGTCGGCATCGGCGCGGGATGAAATCAAATCGAGCTCGATATTGGTGTTCTTTCCGTCTACGACAGGCACGAAACGCGCATTCGACGGGTTGATGCGGAAATCGAATCTGACCTCATACTTCTCTATCATCTCCACATCGCGCACAAGCGCCACGATGCCGGAAGGATATACCGCTTCGAGATTAATACGGAATTCGGAGCCGTCGGCAAGCGTAAAAATCACGACTCCCGACTCCTCATCCTCGACAACCGACTTAATAATACAACCTGCACCGTCAGAGTAATTGCCGTCCTTGCCATCCTTGCCGTCTTTGCCGTTCAGCACATCTATGTGCTGGCCATTCGAAAAGACTATCCGCCAGCCGCTGCCCGATTCATCGGAGAACGACGTAACGGAAGTTATCGACCTGCCATACTCAGCAGCATTGCGAAGCACGGCCACAGCCTCTTCAAGAGTAGTTGCACGGTCCTGCAAGTCGGCAATGTCCTGACGCAAATCGTCAACATCGCTGCCCGAACTGCACGACAACAACCACATCGTCATAAAAATACAAGCCAAAACAGACGCTATTCTTTTCATATTCATTTTACAATTGGTCTTCACAAATATACTACATTCAACAATACAAACCAAATTTACTCCTCGAATAAAATAAAATTAGTATCTTTGTCTGTTTTTCGAAGACAAAACATACAACACGACAATTATGAATATATCTTACAACTGGCTCAAAAATTACGTCGATACCGATTTGACGGCCGAAGAAATAGCCCGAATCCTTACCGATACCGGACTCGAAGTCGAGGGCCTCGAAAAAGTGGAATCGGTCAAGGGCGGACTCGAAGGCGTGGTCGTGGCAGAGGTACTCACCTGTCAGCCACACCCCGACAGCGACCACCTCAATGTAACTACCGTCGATGTCGGTGCCGGAGAACCGCTACAAATAGTCTGCGGCGCACATAACTGCCGCGCAGGACTCAAAGTGCTGTGCGCTACAATCGGCACCGTACTCTACCCCGACGGCGGCGATGAAGAGTTCAAAATAAAAAAGAGTAAAATCAGAGGCGTGGAGTCCTTCGGAATGCTGTGCGCCGAAGATGAACTCGGCATAGGCTCAGACCATGCAGGCATCATGGAACTGCCCGACAATGCAGCAACCGGCACGCCCGCACGCGAATACCTCGGAATCAAAGACGATTATCTCATAACCATAGGTCTCACACCCAACCGCGCGGATGCCGCTTCGCACATAGGCGTGGCACGCGACCTCGCAGCCTATCTGCGCAGCCGCGGACACCAAACACGACTCCGTATGCCCGACGTGAGCGCCTTCGAAGTCGATAACCGCAACCTCGAAATAGATATAGAGGTGCAAAACAGCGAAGCCTGCCCGCGATATGCCGGAGTCACGGTCACCGGATGCAAAATCGGACCGTCGCCCGAATGGATGCAGAACTGGCTTCGAGCAGCAGGCATCAACCCCAAAAACAACCTCGTCGATATAACCAACTTCGTACTCTTCGAACTCGGACAGCCGCTCCATGCATTCGACGCAGCAAAAATCGACGGAGGCAAAGTGGTGGTGAAAACCTGCCCCGAAGGAACCCCATTCGTGACACTCGACGGCGTGGAACGCAAACTCACAGCCAACGACCTCATGATATGCTCGGCCGAAAAACCGATGTGCATCGCCGGCGTCTTCGGAGGTCTCGATTCGGGAATCAGCGACTCTACCACGGACGTATTCATCGAATGCGCATACTTCAACCCCGTATGGGTCCGCAAAACAGCCAAACGCTTCGGACTCAACACCGACGCCTCGTTCCGCTACGAACGCGGCATCGACCCCAATATTCAGGTATACGCAATCAAACGGGCCGCTCTGCTCATGAAAGAACTGGCAGGCGGTAAAATATCCAGCGATATTACCGACATCCGCCCCGTACCCGCACAAGACTTCCGCTTCGACATCTCATTCGCACGCATCGACGCCCTCATCGGAAAACATATCCCCGAAGAGACCGTGCGAACCATACTCGAAGCACTCGAAGTGAAAATCGAAGCCGAAAAAGACGGAGTACTCAGCGTGGCCGTCCCGCCCTACCGCGTGGACGTGCAGCGCGAAGCCGACCTGATAGAAGAGATTCTCCGCATCTACGGCTACAACAACGTGGAAATTCCCGAACACGTGAACTCCACCCTCTCGTACAGCCCCAAACCCGACAAACCGCGTTTAATAAATATGTTGTCGGATATGCTCACCGCACGCGGCTACGTGGAAACCATGTCGAACTCGCTTACCAAATCGGCATACTACGACGAACTCGTTTCGTTCACGGCCGAAAAGTGCGTGAAAATAATGAATCCCCTCAGCGCCGACCTCAACGTGCTGCGGCAGACTCTGCTCTTCAATATGCTCGAAACGGTACAGCTCAACGTGAACCGCAGAAATGCCGACCTCAAACTATACGAATTCGGGAACTGCTACTTCTATAATGCCGAAAACCGCAACGCCGAAAACGGACTCGCTCCCTATTCGGAAGGCTATCGTCTGGGAATTGCCGTAACCGGCGACCAAAACGCCCAGACTTGGAATGAAAAGGGACGCCGCTCCTCGTTCTTCACGCTCAAAGCAGCCGTGGAACTGGTCCTCAAACGTCTCGGAACCGACCTCAACAGAATCAAAACCGAAACGGCCGAATGCGACATATTCGGCGAAGCCGTAACCATGTCGCTCAACGGAAGCGAACTCGCAAAACTGGGAGTCGTGAACCCCAAAATAACCAAAACCTTCGACATTAAACAAGAGGTATATTTCGCAGAAATAGATTTCGACCGACTCGTCAAAAGCACCAAAAAACATATCGTCAAGGCCGAAGAGCTGTCGAAGTTCCCCGAAGTGCATCGCGACCTCGCTCTGCTCGTGGACCGCTCGGTAACCTTCGAACAACTGCGCGACATAGCCCTCGCCACCGAAAAACGACTGCTCAAAAGCGTGACGCTGTTCGACGTATACGAAGGCGAAAAACTGCCCGCAGGCAAAAAGTCTTATGCTCTCAGCTTCGTACTCGAGGACAAGACCCAAACCCTCAACGACAAGATGATAGAACGCACCATGGAGAATCTGCAAAAGCAGTTCGAACTCCGCGCAGGTGCGCAAATACGTTAGCAACGTACACGATAATGTGGCGAAAATCCGTATATAGTGGTGTAAATTCCTGCCGTTTTTTGCAGGCTCCGCCATTTTAACCTATTTTTGCAGCAACTTTACGGACATCGTAATGAAACGAATATATTAACACCAATTATAATTGAAAAATGAGTTTGAAAATTGTTGTTCTGGCTAAGCAAGTACCCGACACTCGCAATGTGGGGAAAGATGCTATGAAAGCTGACGGTACAATCAACCGTGCAGCCCTGCCCGCCATTTTCAATCCGGAAGACCTCAACGCTCTCGAACAGGCCCTCCGACTGAAAGACCGGTTCCCCGGCTCGACCGTAACCATGCTCACCATGGGCCCCGGACGCGCGGCAGAAATCATTCGTCAAGGATTATATCGCGGTGCCGATGACGGCATTCTGCTCACCGACCGCGCTTTCGCAGGTGCAGATACTCTGGCTACATCCTATGCCATCGCTACCGCCATCCGGAAAATCGGACAATTCGACATCATACTCGGCGGTCGTCAGGCTATCGACGGCGATACCGCTCAGGTAGGTCCCCAAGTGGCTGAAAAACTCGGCCTCCCGCAGGTAACCTATGCCGAAGAAATCCTCGACCTCGATGAAAAATTACGAAAAATTACAATCCGCCGACATATCGACGGCGGCGTTGAAACCGTAGAGGCTCCCCTGCCGCTCGTTATTACGGTGAACGGAAGCGCAGCTCCCTGCCGACCCTGCAACGCCAAACTCGTAATGAAGTATAAACTCGCTCTCGGCGGACTCGAAAAAGCGGAAGTCACCAAAGACGGCAAAGAACTTCCCTATGCCGAACTCTATGACAATCGCCCCTATCTCAACCTCAAAGAGTGGACCGTGGCCGACATCGACGGAGATGTACAGCAGTGCGGACTCAACGGCTCGCCTACCAAGGTGAAAACCGTGCAGAATATCTCGTTCCAAGCCAAAGAGAGCCAAGCCCTCACCGGAAGCGATGCCGATGTGGAGGCACTCATAGTGGAACTGCTCGCTAACCACACCATCGGATAATATCGGAGGACTCAAATTATGAATAACGTATACGTTTATTGCGAGATCGAAGGCACTACCGTCGCCCAAGTATCTCAGGAGCTGCTGACCAAAGGTCGCAAACTCGCCAATCAGCTCGGCGTGCAACTCGAAGCCGTCGTGGCCGGAACAGGCATCGCAGGAAAGGTGGAAAAACAAATCCTGCCCTTCGGCGTGGATGTCCTCCACATCTTCGATGCGGAAGGACTCTTCCCCTACACCTCGCTGCCCCATACCTCGATTCTGGTCAATCTCTTCAAACAGGAGAAACCCCAAATCTGCCTCATGGGCGCAACCGTCATCGGTCGCGACCTCGGTCCCCGCGTTTCGTCGGCCCTCACCAGCGGACTTACTGCAGACTGCACCTCGCTCGAAATCGGTGACCATACCGACGTCAAAACCGGTACCAAATACGACAATCTGCTCTATCAGATTCGTCCCGCTTTCGGCGGTAACATCATAGCCACCATCGTCAATCCCGAACACCGCCCGCAAATGGCTACCGTTCGTCAGGGAGTGATGAAAATGGAAGTACTCGACGAAAACTATCCCGGCAAAGTCGTTCTCGAAGATGTGGCCAAGTATGTGCCCCAAACCGATTACGTGGTCAAAGTACTCGACCGACACATCGAAAAGGCCAAACACAACCTCACCGGCTCCCCCATCGTAATCGCCGGAGGCTTCGGAATGGGCAGCCGCGAAAACTTCGATATGCTCTTCGAACTCGCCAAAGAACTCCACGCAGAGGTCGGAGGCAGCCGCGCAGCAGTCGATGCGGGATTCTGCGACCATGACCGTCAGATAGGTCAGACCGGCGTCACCGTTCATCCCAAAGTCTACATCGCTTGCGGTATCAGCGGTCAGATTCAGCACATCGCAGGTATGCAGGACAGCAAAATCATCATCTCGGTGAACAGCGACCCCAATGCTCCCATCAATGCAATCGCCGACTACGTAATCACAGGTACCGTCGAAGAGGTCATCCCCAAGATGATTAAATATTACAAGCAAAACAGCAAATAAGGCTCAAGGAGGATAATATCATGGCTAATTTCTATACAGACAATCCGGAAATAAAGTTCCATCTGAACCATCCGCTGATGAAGCGCATCGTCGAACTCAAAGAGCGCAACTACAGCGACAAAGACAGCTTCGCCGATGCTCCCGTAGATCTGCAGGACGCACTCGCCAACTATGACCGGGTACTCGATATCGCAGGCGAAATAGCTGCCGAAATCATAGAACCCAACAGCGAAAGCGTCGATCTCGAAGGCCCGCATCTCGTGGACGGACGAATGGTCTACGCCGAAAAAACCAAAGAAAATCTCGAAGCTACCATCAAGGCCGGACTCAACGGCGTGTCGATGCCTCGCCGCTACGGAGGCCTCAACTTCCCCATCGTCCCCTACTCGATGATCTCGGAAATAATCTCGGCAGCCGATGCCGGCTTCCAGAATATATGGTCGCTTCAGGACTGTATCGAAACCCTCTATGAATTCGGAAACGAAGAACAGCGACAGAAGTATATCCCGCGCGTATGCGAAGGCGAAACCATGTCGATGGACCTCACCGAACCCGATGCAGGCTCCGACCTCCAGCGCGTAATGCTCAAAGCTACATACAGCGAAGAGGATGGTTGCTGGCTGCTCAACGGCGTAAAGCGTTTCATCACCAACGGCGACTCCGACATCCATCTCGTACTCGCACGTTCCGAAGAGGGTACCCAGGACGGCCGCGGTCTGTCGATGTTCATCTATGACAAGCGTCAGGGCGGCGTTACCGTGCGTCACATCGAACACAAACTCGGTATCCACGGCTCTCCTACCTGCGAACTCGTCTACAAAAACGCCAAAGCAGAACTCTGCGGCGACCGCAAACTCGGTCTTATCAAGTATGTAATGGCTCTCATGAACGGCGCCCGTCTCGGAATCTCGGCGCAAAGCACCGGACTCAGTCAGGCCGCCTACAACGAAGGTCTCGCATACGCCAAAGACCGCAAACAGTTCGGTAAAGCCATCATCGAATTCCCCGCAGTATACGATATGCTCGCTCGCATGAAGGCTAAACTCGACGCAAGCCGCAGCATCCTCTATCAGACCGCACGCTACGTCGATATATACAAGGCTCTCGACGATATCCGTCGCGAACGCGACCTTACTCCCGAAGAACGTGCCGAAAATAAAAAATATGCACGTCTGGCCGATGCCTTTACCCCGCTGGCTAAAGGTATGGCTTCGGAATATGCAAACCAAAATGCATACGACGCCATCCAAATCCACGGCGGTTCGGGATTCATCATGGAGTACAAATCGCAGCGTCTATACCGCGATGCCCGAATCATGTCGATATATGAGGGTACAACTCAGCTTCAGGTGGTCGCAGCCATCCGCTACATCACCAACGGTACCTATCTCTCCATCATACGGGAAATGCTCGAGGCTGAAACCGCTCCCCAATTCGCCGAACTCAAAGCTCGTCTCGTCAAACTGACCGACAACTTCGAACAGGCTACAAACATCGTTACCGCATTCGCAGACAAAGACGTCCACGACTTCCTCGCTCGACGACTCTACGAAATGACCGGTACACTCGTGATGAGCCTCCTGCTCCTCGACGACGCTACACGCGCACCCGAACTCTTTACCAAGAGTCTCAATGTGTATGTTCGCATGGTCGAGGCCGAAGCTAACGGACATTTCGAGTTCATAAAGAACTTCAAGGCCGAAGACCTCGCTTATTATCGCGCCCTTCAGCCCGAAACTCCCGCCGAAGAGTAAGCGCGAATACAAATTATAATGAAAAGATGCTCCTGTTCGGGGCATCTTTTTTTATAATGTTCCGGCTTTCCTCACAACCTCTTTCCGAAAATCTCGCGGTACGGGGATTTTTACGCCATACGGCGTTTTCTGCAAAGCTTCAGGACAACAACGGGTGTTGTTTGTTTTTGAAAAATAACTACCTTTGCAACGTTAAGGGTTAACAATACCCTTAACTGACATACGAAAGTGTTTTTCGCATTGTCTGCGTAGAAATGTGGCAATTTCTTTTGAATCAGGACAACCGGCGGCACTCTTCCTTGACAGATTATGCGAGCTGTGCGTTTTGCAGGCTCCTTATCCGTCATGGTGTGGAGTATTGTATATTCGTCTGTTTGATTCAGGTTAGCCACAACCTCTGCGCAATAGATGGAAATCAGGCTTCACACTTTCTGCATTATTAACCCCGCCATACAGGAGCCGAATGGCAATAG
>JAFLRS010000068.1 GCA_022511355.1 Alistipes sp. | reverse complement strand
CCTGTAACCTTCTGATCCGTAGTCAGATGCTCTATTCAATTAAGCTACGGTGCCGAATGCGACTGCAAATATAATAACTTTTTTTTCTTTTACAATCATCCGACACCATATTTTTTCGCATTTTTTTATTTTCCGTATCTCCCCCGACTCCCCAACTCCTCGCTTATTCGCAACAATCGGTTATATTTCGACGTCCGCTCCGAACGCGACAACGAACCCGTCTTTATCTGACCCGCACCCGCAGCTACCGCTATGTCAGCTATCGTCGTGTCCTCCGTCTCGCCCGAACGATGCGATATTATCGTGCCGAAGCCCGCCGAACGAGCCACAGTCACAGCCTCCATAGTCTCGGTCAATGTGCCTATCTGATTGACCTTTATCAAAATGGCATTCCCGCAGCCCGACTCTATCCCCCGACGCAAAAAATGTGTGTTCGTGACGAAAAGGTCGTCGCCCACCAACTGACATCCCGAACCCAACTCCCCCGTCAAACAACGCCAACCCGACCAGTCATTCTCCGCCATGCCGTCCTCGATGGAGTCTATCGGATAACGGGAAACCAATCCGCGCAAATACTCCACCTGCCCGGCGGAACTCCTGCGCGCACCGCCCGCACCCTCGAAACGCGAATAGTCGTAAACACCGTCGCTCCAAAACTCCGAAGCCGCACAATCCAATGCCAGCATCACATCGCGGCCCGCCTCATAACCCGCCGCCGTCACAGCCTCAATTATCGTCTCTATCGTCTGCTCGACGCTTCGGAACGACGGCGCGAATCCTCCCTCGTCGCCCACCGCCGTCGATAACCCCATACGACGCAAAATACGTTTCAACGAATGAAATATCTCGGCTCCCGCACGCACCGCTTCGGGAAAGGATCCCGCTCCCGCAGGACGAATCATGAACTCCTGAAAGGCTATCGGAGCATCGGAGTGCGAACCCCCGTTCACGATATTCATCATCGGAACCGGCAGAATGCACGCCTCATCCCCGCCCAAATAACGGTACAACGGCATTTTCAATCCGTCGGCAGCGCATCGGGCCACGGCCAGCGACACCCCCAGCAACGCATTGGCACCCAAGGCCGATTTCGAAGGCGTGCCGTCCAACGCTATCATTATGCGGTCGATGTCCTCCTGTTCGGTGACCGCCATGCCCTCCAGTTCGGGAGCTATTATATCGTTCACGTTAGCCACCGCGCGCAGAACGCCCATACCGTCATAACGGCGTGAATCGCCGTCGCGCAACTCTATCGCTTCATGTTCGCCGGTGGAGGCCCCGCTCGGTACCGAAGCCCGTCCGAAAGCTCCGCACGCAGCCCGAACATCCACTTCGACCGTGGGATTGCCGCGCGAATCGAGTATCTCGCGGGCATGGATGGATTTGATTTTCATTTTCGCAGGTTTTCAGATTGCCCGAAGAGCATCAAAAACCGTGCGCTACCGCATCAGCAGCGAAGAGTCGCCGTAAGAAAGGAATCGGAATCCGTTGCGGAGGGCATAGTCGTATATGCGACGCCAATCCTCCCCCAAATAGGCCGAAACCAACAGCAACAGAGTCGATTGCGGCTGATGAAAATTAGTGATGATGTTGGTCGCGATGCGGAATCGGAATCCGAGCGGAGTAATCATTATACGCGTCGAAGCCTTGATTCGCGAAACTCCGCGGCCGCGCATCCACGCTATAATGTCGTCGAGAGCATCGGCTCCGGTATAGTCGTCGGGAATGTCGTAAGGCTCCCATTGTCCCACCGTCACGTCGTCGGGCTGCAATCCGCGCCGTATGCGCCAGCCCAAAGCGGGCAGCGATTCGAGAGTGCGCACCGAAGTGGTTCCCACAGCCGCAATGCGGCCCGTGTTGCGGCGTATGTTTTCGAGAGCCGACAGAGAGAGTACGAAGTGTTCGGTGTGCATGGGATGATTCACGGCATCCTGCTCCTTGACCGGCAGGAAGGTCCCGGCACCCACATGAAGCGTAACCTCCTCGAATCCGAAACCGCGGGCCTTCATCGAGTCGATAAGCTCCTCGGTAAAGTGCAGACCCGCCGTAGGGGCAGCCACCGAACCTTCGAATTTGGAGTATACGGTCTGATAGCGGGTATTGTCGTCGTCGGTGCTTTCGCGGTTGAGATAGGGAGGGATGGGTATGCGTCCGAGATATTCGAGCAGCTGTCCGAAAGTAAGGTCGGCATCCCATTCGAAGCGGACGATGTGTTCGCGCGAACCACGTTCCTCGATGCGGGCCAGCAGACGGGCCGGTTTGCCGCCGCATTCGAAGCGTATCGAGATGTCGCCCTCTTTCCACTTTTTGAGGTTCCCGACGATGCAGCTCCAACGGCAGCTCCCCTTGACGGCGAATGCGCGTTCGTAGTCGGCGGGGTCGTGAGGTTCGAGGCAGAAGACCTCGATTCGCGCTCCCGACTCCTTGTGCATGATGAGCCGCGCACGCACCACCTTCGTATTGTTGAAGACCAGCAGCGAGCCTTCGGGCAGCAGGCCGGCGATATCCCCGAACCGGCTCTCGGAAATCATGCCGCCGCGGTAGACGAGCAGCTTCGATGCAGAGCGTTCCTCCAGCGGGAATTTGGCTATGCGGTCGTCGGGCAGCGGATAGTCGTAATCGCGTATGTCGATGTGTCGTTCCATTGCGGAGGCAAAATTAGCAAAAATTCAAAAAAACAATCATATTCGCACCTTAATCGAATACGATTGCCGCAGCGAAGAGACAGGGGGACAAAAAAAGGGAGAGGATCGAAATCCTCTCCCGGCGCACTTTAAGAATTAACCTTTGTCAGCGATTCCGAAGAACTTCGCTCAGGTAGCAATGCAGGTAGAACAGTTCATGGTCCCCGCAAATCACCCCTTTCATCAGCAGTTCGTCATCATCGACATTATGCAAAGCTTTGTCGTCAAACTCTTCCATAGGCAAAACTGTTTAGGTATCTTTACGATACTTTAACGGTTGCCGTGGGGATTTTATTGTGTGCCTCGACAATTTAATTAAGCACCAAATTGTTTTCCTCTATCATTTTGCGCAGGTGGATGAGCGCATAGCGCATACGTCCCAATGCGGTATTGATGCCTACGTTGGTCTGTGCGGCGATTTCTTTGAAGTCGAGACCTTCGTAATATCTCAATTTGACGACTTCGCGCTGTTCGGGCGAGAGTCGTTCGATGAGTTCGCGCACGAGCGCATCGGTCTGACCTGCAATCATCTCCTCTTCGACCGTGCGTTCCGAATAACGCATCGTACCCAGAACGTCGTATCCGGCATCGGATTCGTTAATCATTCGGGCGTTCTTGCCGGCGCGATAGTGGTCTATCACCTGATTGTGCGCGATGCGCATAATCCACGACAAAAAGCGTCCTTTGTCGGCATATTTTCCGGCGTCGATTACACGAACCGCCTTGATAAAGGTCTCCTGAAGTATATCATCGGCAACGTCTCTGTCTTTCACCATCATGCGGATGTAGTCGCGAACGCGGCTGCTGTGACGTTCGATGAGTTGGGAAATAGCACTTTTATTACCCGCGAGATAACTCTTGAGCAATGCCTGGTCACTCGAAACTTGAACGTTCATACTCTTCTCCTTTCTTTATAAAAAATGTTAAAGAGTAGACTTTTTCTTCAATAGGCGAACCGTTTTTAAGTGTTAATAAATTAAAGTTTACGGGTGCAAGATAGTCACTTTTCGGATAAGCTCCAAATCGCAAAAATCGTCGCTCCCGTCCTGCGAAAGGAGCAAAATGCGTGCCGCAGCGCATTCTGAAGGGGTTTTTCCACTATTTTCAGGGTGCTGATCCGAGGGGGTGAATCGACAGAACCGAGGGGTGAAATGCGCCTTCGTCTACTCGTCTTCGGCCGTTGCGGCGAACGAAGAGTAGGTCTCCCACTTGGTCAGAACGGCCGCAAAATCGGAGGGCAGTTCCGATTCGAAATGCATCTTTTCGCCCGTGGCCGGATGCACGAATCCCAAACTGCGGGCGTGCAGCGCGTGACGCGGCATCAGTTCGAAGCAGTTGTCTATAAACTGACGGTATTTGTTGAATGTGGTGCCTTTCAGAATGCGGTCGCCGCCGTAGCGTTCGTCGTTGAAGAGCGGATGCCCCTGCCACTGCATATGCACGCGAATCTGATGCGTGCGTCCCGTCTCGAGGCGGCACTCCACAAGCGTAACATAGCCGTAGCGTTTGAGTACGCGCCAGTGGGTGACCGCATATTTGCCGTCGGAGCCGTCGGCGAACACCCACATCTGCAAACGGTCTTTGGGATTGCGGCCTATGTTGCCCGTAATGGTGCCTTCGTCCCCGGGCATATCGCCCCACACCAGAGCGGTATAGCGTCGTTCGGTGGTGTGGTCGAAAAACTGTTTGGCCAATCGGGCCGAAGCCTGTTCGTTCTTGGCCACCACCAGAATACCCGACGTATTCTTGTCGATGCGGTGTACCAACCCCGCACGGCTGTTGTCGTCGCCGAATGCGGGCATATCGCGCAGATGCCATGCCAAAGCGTTTACCAGCGTCCCCGACCAGTTGCCGTGGCCCGGATGCACCACCATGCCGGCCGGTTTGTTCACCACCAGCAGATGTTCATCCTCGTACATGATGTCGAGCGGAATATTTTCGGGCACGATTTCGGTTTCGCGTCGGGGGTAGGGCATCACGATGGATATGCGGTCGAGCGGCTTCACCTTGTAGCTCGACTTCACCGCCTGACCGTTTACCAATATGCTGCCGCTGTCGGCCGCCGCCTGAATGCGGCTGCGCGAACACTTCTCCAAATGACACACGAGGAACTTGTCCAGCCGCAGCGGCGACTGTCCCTTGTCGGCCGTCAGCGAAAAGTGTTCGTAGAGGGCCTCCTCATCGGAGAGTTCGTCCGACAGTTCGTCGGGTTCGGTATAGAGTGCGTCGTCGGTCATCAGTTAAAAAAATCATCCTCGTCGTAATTGTCATCTGCACCTGCATCTTCCGCATCGGGGTCGAGACCCGCCATGCGCAGGGAGTCGGCCATGCGCTGACGCCATGCACGCTCCTCCAACTGACGGCGCAATTCGGCTTCGGCAGCAGCTTCGCTCTGTTCGATTTTCGCGGCGTCGAGCGTCAGAGTCAAATCCACAGCCGAACCCGCAACAGCCGCCATGCCCGGAGCCGCCGACTGACGGTATACCCGTGCATTGGCCCGTTCGAGACGACCCGTTTCGGCATCGTAACTTATGCGTCCCACGTTGAATCCCGTCTCCCACAGACGGCTCTTCGCACGCGACAGCGTGAGTCCCGTCAGTTTGGGTATGTAGGCGTTGTCGTCGCCGGCCTGCATTCCCACACGCAGCGTGACTCCGGTGCCCATTTCGGCTTCGACATTCGACTCCGCGGTTATCTGCACTCCGTTCAGAAACTGAGCCAGCACATAATTGGTGGCTATGTCCTCGACATATTCGAGCCGTTCTATCTCCAGACCCGCCGATTCGAGCATATTTTTGGCCTGACGCAGCGAACGTTCGGCCACATAAGGCACCTTCACCGACTTCTGACGCGAAGAGTTCACGGTGACATAAATCTTTCGTCCGGCCTTGACTTCGGTTCCGGGCTTGGGGAGCTGGTCGAGTACCGCTCCGCCCTCGTAGAGAGGCACGAACAGCGAATCGTTCACCATGATTCGCAAACCTTCGCTTCGGGCCTGACGCTCGGCCACACTCACGGGAACACCAGTAAAATCGGGCACCGTGCGGTGCGAACCGTGACGCGTACCTATGCGCAGCAACAGTGCGGATGCCGCAGCAAGAGCCGCCAGCACAAGGCATATCCACAGCGCATTGCGAACATAGGGCGAACCGATTAAGGTTCGGGTTGCAGTTTTGTGTTTCTTCGTTACCATATGACAATTATTTCATTTTCAGTCTTTACCGCGCTACTTCGTTGTAGTCGGTGTCGCGCTCCACGGCCCGCAGACCCGCATCGGCCGCCATGCGCTCTATTTCGGTCACCGTTATCGCCGGACGACGCTCCTCGGCTCCCGCCATCGAATATATCTTCGTCGAGTCGTCGATTGTTCCGTCCACGTCGTCGGCTCCGAATGCCAAAGCCAGTTCGGTGGTCTGCTTGCCGTACATCACCCAGTAAGCCTTGATGTGAGGTATGTTGTCGAGAATCAGACGGCTCATCGCCGTCATGCGCAAATCCTCGATGACCGAAACCTCGCCCGTCTCCACGCCCAACGGATTGTTGGCACGACGATACTTCAACGGCACGAAGGCATTGAATCCGCCCGTGGCATCCTGCTGCGCACGCAGACGCAGCAAATGGTCCACACGCTGTTCGATACTCTCCACATGACCGTAGAGAATGGTGGCATTGGTGCCCAAACCCAACTTGTGAGCCTCGCCGTGAATCTCCAGCCACTCTTCGGCCGTACACTTTTCGGGACAGAGCCGTTTGCGCAGTTCGGGGTCGAAAATCTCGGCACCGCCGCCCGGAATGGCTCCCATACCGGCCTCGACAAGCATCCGCAGACCTTCAGCCGCAGTCACGCCCGCCTTTTTGAAGAGATAGTGCAGCTCCACGGCGGTAAAAGCCTTCACCGTCGCCGCAGGAGCCGCCGACTTCACGCGGCGAATCATTTCGGCATAGTATCCGAGGTCGCGGTCGGGATGCACGCCACCCACTATATGCACCTCCGTAGCTCCGCCCGCAGCGCGTCGGCGCGCTTCATCCTCGATTTGGTCGAGGGTCAGGTCCCACGCTTCGGGACTCCCATTGGGCCGACGGTAGGAACAGAAACGGCAGTTGAACAGACATATGTTGGTAGGCTCTATGTGAAAATTGCGGTTATAGAACACCTTGTCGCCGCTCGCACGCCGTTTGGCCTCCGAAGCCAGTTCCCCCAGCAGCCACAGCGGAGCTTCGCGCCACAGCACCGAAGCATCCCCGCCCGAAAGCCGTTCTCCGCCGCGCAGAGCCTTTGCGATATGTTCGGCACGTGTCATTTGGGGGCTTTGATATAGAGGTAGATGCCTATGAACAGATATATGATGTTGGGCAGCCATACGGCCAGACCCGTAGGCAGCGAACCGCTCTTTGCGAACTCCTCGAATATCCGGTTGAAGAGGATGTAGGAGAAACAGAGCGTGATTCCCACTCCGATGTGCAGACCCGTACCTCCGCGCACCTTGCGCGACGAAAGCGACACTCCGATGAGCGTAAGCACGAATGCCGATAACGGATAGGCATATCGGGCATGATGTTCGACCTCGATGATTCGCACCGAATCGGAACCTTTGTTGCGCTGCTGTTCGAGGAAGTCGTTGAGTTCGTCGATGCGCATGGCCTTAATCAGTTCGTTGATGCGTCCCATTTCGGTGACGTCGAGATTGATGAGGGTATCGAGATTGCGTTGCTGCGAGAAGGTTTCGCGCTGCAGCGAATCGAACGACCGCTGCGTATAGCGGTTGGCCTTCCAGCGTCGGGTTTCGGCGTCGAACGACACGTCCGAAGCCTCGAGCGAAGCGCTCATCGAACCGTTCTCGTAACGCTCCAGAGCCAAAAACGAAGCGGTGGCCGTGGTGCCCGAATATCCGCGGATGTAGGCGAAGACGCCCGGCTCTATCTGACGATAGATGTGCCTGTCATACTGCAGACTGCGTCGTTTTTTGATATACTGCTGTTCGAACGCCACGCAGTCGCGCTGCGACACGGGGATTATCCACAGACTCAGCACCAACGATACGGTGGAGATGGCCGCCGCACCCAGAAAGTAAGGCCACATCAGACGACGGAAACTCATTCCGCCCGAGAGCATGGCCACGATTTCGGTCTGATATGCCATCTTCGAGGTGAAGAATATGACGGCGATAAAGGTGAACAGACCGCTGAACTGATTGATGAAGAAGGGGATGAAGTTGAGATAATAGTCGAAGATGATGCCCGAGACGGGAGCGTGCGAAGCGGCGAAGTCGTCGATGCGTTCGGCGTAGTCGAAAATCACCACCACGATGATAATCATGGCGATGGCGAAGACGTAGGTTCCCAAAAAACGGCCCAGAATATAGCGGTCGAGTATTTTGAATCCGGGGAATTTCAGTTTCATGTCGTCAGCTGTTTTTTAGAGTCGTTTCGAGAGTTGCGGCACCAGTTCGTCTTTCCAGCGGGCGAAGTCTCCGGCGGCGATATGCCGTCGTGCCTCCTCCACCAGACGCAGATAGAAAGCTATGTTGTGCAGCGAGGCTATCTGAGCGGCCATCATCTCGCCGCAGACGGTCAGATGATGCAGATATGCCCGCGAGTAGAGCGTATCGACGAATGCGGTGCCTTCGGGGTCTACGGGCGAGAAGTCGTTCTCCCACTTTTTGTTTCGGATGTTTACGGTGCCGTGCATGGTAAAGAGCTGACCGTTGCGTCCGTTGCGGGTGGGCATCACGCAGTCGAACATATCCACTCCGCGCGATATGGCCTCCAGAATGTTGGCCGGCGTACCCACGCCCATAAGGTATCGCGGACGGTCTTCGGGCAGGACGGCATTCACCGTCTCTATCATTTCATACATGATGTCGGTGGGTTCTCCCACGGCCAGACCGCCTATGGCATAGCCGTCGGCATCGTACTGAAGCACATTTTCGGCCGCACGCACACGCAAATCGGGATAGGTGCATCCCTGCACGATGGGGAAGAGCGACTGACGGTAGCCGTATTTGCCTTCGGTGCGGGCGTACTGATTGAAACAGCGGTCGAGCCAGCGTTCGGTGAGTGCGAGCGACTTGGCGGCATATTCGCGCGGAGCGTCGCCCGGAGGGCACTCGTCGAAAGCCATCATGATGTCGGCTCCGATGGAGCGTTCGGTGTCGATGACGCTCTCGGGCGTAAACAGATGTTTCGAACCGTCGATATGCGAACGGAAGTGGCACCCCTCCTCCTTGAGTTTACGGCACCCGGCCAGCGAAAAGACCTGAAAACCGCCGCTGTCGGTGAGCATCGGCCCCTCCCACGTCGAGAAGCGGTGGACGCCGCCCGCCCGTTCGATTATATCCATGCCCGGACGCAGGTAGAGGTGGTAGGTGTTGGCCAGAATTATCTGGGCGTGAGCCTCGTCGCGCACGTCGCGATGGAAGATGCCCTTGACGGTGGCGGCCGTGCCGACGGGCATGAAGATGGGCGTAAGGATGGTGCCGTGGTCGGTGACTATCTCGGCAGCACGCGCCTGCGACGCCGGGTCCTTGTATTGCAGTGTAAATTTCATAGTGCGCAAAATTACTAATTTTTCAAAAATAATCATTACCTTTGCGCAGTTCGATGCGCACGCATGGGCAGAAAATCGGCATCAGAGTCGTGTGTCATTGCCTACGGGCGGATATGGTGTAATTGGTAGCCACGCAACACTTAGGATGTTGTGCCGGAAGGC
>JAFLRS010000067.1 GCA_022511355.1 Alistipes sp. | reverse complement strand
CCTTGTAGGGGTAGGAGTAGATGAAGAATCCCTGACTGGCGAGTTTGTGTTCGTATGAAATCCAGATGAAGTCTTCGGACTGCGAGCGGAGCATATATCCTTTGGGGACCTTCATGTCCACGCCGAACTTATCCTTAATCATTGCGCGGAGCGAGCCTTCGTAGTAGCGGTTGGCATATTCGAGCGTGCGGTCGCGTTCCGATTTCTCGAGTACGTAGAGTATGTTTTCGCCGTTTTCGGCTATATATTGCGCCAAAGCCTGCTGTGTGGGGGCCTGAATGAGCATTACGGTCTGGGGGTGCGCCGACACGTCGTACTGAACGCCGATTGCCGGTTCCAGATTTTCATCCACGAGCAGTTTTATCACGTTGCGGTGTTTGGCGATTATGCTTTTGAAACCGTCGGGCGTTACGCGCAGCACGTTCCACATGGGTTCGATCTGATTGATTGCCGGTACGGGCTGACGCAGAAGTTGTTGCAGCTCTTCGCCTGCTTCGCTCTCCCATGTGGGAGCGTTGCTCACCACGACCACTTCGTAGGGTGCGCCCTGAGCGGTCATTCCTCTTTCGTTGCCGAGTTTGGCAAAGGAGTCGCAGCCTGCGACCGTCACCGCCGCGAGGCACAATGCCGCCTGCAGCATCTTGCGGAAAATCTTGTTCATAGCCATAGTCTGTTTTTGCAAATATAGTCAATAATCGTGAAAAAAGCGGCAAGTGTGGCGGAAAACAACTATATTTGCCACAAAAATGATTGAAGTGCCGCTTCGGTTTCCGTGGCGGTGCGATGAGCGGATATGAGACTGAAATTGTTGCCGAGACTTGTGAGCCGGGTGGTTCCCGACATGATTTGGGAGATCGACGATGAAGAGAGCGTATATCTCACCTTCGACGACGGTCCCACGCCGGGCATTACCGAGTGGATACTGGCCACGTTGGCCAAATACGATGCGAAGGCGACGTTTTTCGTATTGGGCAAGAATGCCGAACACTATCCCGACCTCTACCGCCGAATCGTGGATGCGGGCCACAAGATAGGCAATCACACCTATTCGCATCAGAAGGGGTGGGGAGTTCCGCTCGAACGCTATATCGAGGATGTGGACTATGCCAACGACATCGTGTCGAGCAATCTGTTCCGTCCGCCTTATGCGCGCGTCACGCCGTCGCAGCTGCGGGCTGTGGGTCAGCGTTACAAGATAGTGATGTGGACGATAATTTCTTACGATTATGCCCGTTCGGTGCGTCCTCGTCAATGTCTGCACAATGTTATCGACGATTTGACACCGGGTTCGATAGTGGTGTTCCACGACAGCGCGAAGTCGTTCCGCAATATGAGCTACGCTTTGCCGCGCACGCTCGAATATATCAAACAGAAAGGATGGAGATGCAAGGCGATAGAGTTGTAGATTCGGGATTGCGCATCGTGGTGGCCGTTACGGGAGCCAGCGGTGCCATATATGCACGTCAGACCCTCGAGCGTCTTTCGGCGAGCGATTCGGTGTCGCGCATAGCGCTCGTATGCAGCAAGACGGCCGCTGCGACCATTGCATTCGAGGGCGAGAGTCTGCCTTCAGGGCCCAAAATCGAAATATTTTCCAACGACGATTTGTTCGCGGCTCCCGCGAGCGGCTCTGCGCGTTGGGATGCCATGATAGTGGTTCCCTGTTCGACGGGCACGTTGGGACGCATAGCCTGCGGCACGTCGCAGACCCTTATAGAACGGGCGGCCGACGTGATGCTCAAGGAGCGCCGCCGACTGATTCTGGCCGTTCGCGAGACTCCCTATTCGCTTGTTCATCTGAGGAATATGACTGCCGTGACCGAGGCCGGCGGAATCATTGTTGCGGCATCGCCGTCGTTTTATTCCCGTCCGTCGACCGTCGGGGAGCTTGCGGCTACGGTTGTCGAGCGCATAGTGACGCTGGCGGGAGTCGAGACTCCGCGTTACGAGTGGACGGGCGGTTCGCCGAGCAGCTGCTGACGCCAGCGGTCGGGTACGCGCACCGATTCCTGACGTTCGAAATCGAAAGCCACCATCACCGAACGACTTTCGCTGCGGACCTCTCCGCGACAGACTATCTGCTGAAACAGAGTTATGCTTTTTTCGCCTATTTTTTCGGTGCGGGTAACCACTTCGATTTCATCTTCGCGTCTTATCTGACCCATGTAGGAGGTCGAGGTCGATACGGTGACTATCATGGGCCGCACATCCATCAAATCGCACTCCAGAATGCGGGTGAAATATTCCGATTTGCCCACGTCGAAATAGCTTTGCTGTGCCACGTTGTTCACGTGGTGGAATATGTCGATGTCGGCGAATCTTTTCTGTATGGCGGTTCTGATTTCGGGGATTTGGTTCATTGTCGTATGATTTTTATTTCTCCTCCGGTGCCGAAGGCTATTATGGAGCTGGGTTTGCGTGTTGAGTGTCCTTCGCATCGCGGATCGACTGTAAAATCGACGCTTTGGATTATTTGCTGTTCTATGTCGGCGAGTGTTTTGGGGGTGTCGCATCCTGAAATGTTGGCCGATGTGGAGACTATGGGGCGTCCGAATTTGCGGAGCAGCCGTTGGCAGAATTCGTGGTCGGGGATACGTACTCCGAGTGTTCCTTCTTCGGGGATGAGGTTGTCGGCCAGACCGTGGGCTCCGGGCAGAATGGCTGTGAGCGGCGAGGTTGCCAATTCCATTACTTCGAAGGCTATGGCCGGGGCTTTGTCCACGTATCGGACTGTCATATCGGCATCGGCGCAGAGTACGAGCATCGATTTTTTGTTTTGACTCTTTTTGATTTCGTAGATTCGTGCCACGGCGTCGTTGTTGGCGGCATCGCATCCGAGTCCCCATACGGTGTCGGTGGGGTAGAGAATGACTCCGCCTTTGCGCAGAGTTTCCACTGCGGCGGTGAGGTTGTTTTCGAATATTTTTTCGTATTTCATCGTTTATAAGATATTGCGCGGTTTACTTTTTTGCAAAGGTATTAAAAAAACGCGATTATCGGATTTCATAGTGCTGTCCTGAATCTTTATATTTTGTATAAAACATATACCACCTTGTCATCCTGAGCGAAGCGTTAGCGGAGTCGAAGGATCTGCTTGCATAATGTGAAAATGTTCTTTCGCACCTTTTGACCGCAAAAGGTGCTGCTAAAACTCTCCGCAAGGCGAACCGACGCCAAAGGGAGGGGATCATGATGCATTAAAATGTATAATCGCGGTAAATATTACTCCGTCTTTGCAATACCCATCTCTGCGGCCAGACGCTCCATCATGGCGTAGGCTTCGTCGTAATCGTTGCGTATCTCGCCGTCGAGTATGGCATTCTTTATACGTTCCTTTATGCGGCCTATGGCACTGCACGGCGGTATGCCGTAGGTCTGCATTATGATGTCGCCCGTAATCGGAGGCTGAAAATTACGTATGCGGTCGCGCTCCTCCAAATCCTTCATTTTGTGCCGCACAAGTTCGAAATTCGACAAGTAGCGTTTTACTTTGGCATCGTTGCCCGATGTGATGTCGGCTTCGCAAAGCATCATGAGCGACTCTATGTCGTCTCCCGCTTCGAACAGCAGTCTGCGTACCGCCGAATCGGTGACCATATCCTCAGAGAGAATTATGGGACGCAGATGCAGAAACACCATCTTCTGAACGAATTTCATACGGTCGTTCATCGGGAGCTTCATCGCGCGGAATATCGACGGCACCATCTTCGAACCCAGAACCTCGTGTCCGTGGAATGTCCAGCCGGTTTCGGGGTCGAAGGCTTTGGTGAGGGGTTTGGCTATGTCGTGCAGCAGAGCCGCCCACCGCAGCCACAAATCGCCGCTGCGCAGCGATATGTTGTCGAGTACCTTGAGCGTATGGAGGAAGTTGTCCTTGTGACCGTGGCCGTTGCGCGTCTCCACGCCCGAAAGCCGGTCGAGTTCGGGGAATATCAGAGCCAGCAGTCCCGACTCCTTGAGCAGCCGGAATCCGCGCGAGGGGCGTTCCGCCGAGACTATCTTGTTGAGTTCTGCCGCTATGCGCTCTTTCGATACTATCTTTATGCGTTGGCAGTTTCTCTTTATGGCCTCGAAAGTATTGCTGTCGATGTCGAATCCGAGCTGGGTGGCGAACCTTATGCCGCGCATCATGCGCAGAGGGTCGTCGGAGAATGTGATGTCGGGGTCGCACGGAGTTCGTATTATGCGTCTGTGGAGGTCGCCGGTGCCGTCGAACGGATCGACAAGCTCGCCGAATGAATCGTTGTTGAGCGACCATGCCATGGCATTGATTGTGAAGTCGCGCCGACGCTGGTCGTCTTCGAGCGTACCGTCTTCGACGTGTGGTTTGCGCGAATCGGGCGAATAGGATTCGCGTCTGGCTCCCACGAACTCCACCTCCATGCCTTCGGCATGAAGCATGGCCGTGCCGAAGGTTTTGAACACCGACACTTTGGTATGGAGTTGTTGTGCGAGGGCTTCGGCGAGTTGTATTCCGCTGCCCGTCACCACGACGTCGATGTCGGTGCAGGGTCGGCCGAGGTAGTGGTCGCGGACATAGCCTCCGACGACGAACGCACGCAGATTCATCGAGTCGGCGAGGCTCGATATGCGTCGGAATACCGGCAGCGAAAGTTGTTCGGCGACCTTGTTGTCCATTATTTGCGGAGTGCTTCGGCTATTTCCCGTTTGTAGAGCTGCACGGTGTTTTCGAGTCCGAAATAGAGTGCGTCGCTGATGAGGGCATGACCTATCGACACCTCGTCGCAGAACGGAATGCGGCTGATGAAGTAGCGCAGATTCTGCAAATTGAGGTCGTGACCGCCGTTGAGGCCCAATCCGCAGCGTCGGGCCTCTTCGGCTGCGGCCGTGTAGGGAGCTATGGCCTCTTCTCTGCCGGCGGCATAGCGTGCGGCATAGGCTTCGGTGTAGAGTTCCACGCGGTCGGCTCCGCAGAGTGCGGCTCCGGCCACCATGGCGGGGTCGGGGTCCACGAATATCGAGGTTCGTATGCCTTTCTCCTTGAAGCGTGCGCACATATCGGTGAGGAATGCGCGATGCGCGAGGGTGTTCCAGCCGGCGTTTGAAGTGAGAGCGTCGGGTGCGTCGGGCACGAGCGTTACTTGCGCCGGACGGGTCTCCTCGACGAGTCGGACGAACTCTCCGACGGGATTTCCTTCGATATTGAATTCGGTTGTCAGGCAGGCTTTGAGTGCGCGCACGTCGTCATGACGAATATGTCGGGCGTCGGGTCGCGGATGTACGGTTATGCCGTCTGCGCCGAAGCGTTCGATATCGAGAGCCGCGCGTGTTACGTCGGGCAGATTCCCGCCCCGCGAATTGCGGATGACGGCTATTTTGTTTATATTGACGCTGAGTTTGGTCATGGTTTTACTGATATTTGACACACAAAAGTACGTCAAAAAACGGAATCGGGCAAAAAACGTATGAAAATATGTAGTATATTTGCGGTTGCGAAGCGTGAACCGCTTTTATAAACCGTTTGCAGGATGAAGATTATATTGTTTTCGCGTGCGGGGAACTGCCGCAATGCCGAGGAGCCGTCACGGCTGCTCGAGGCGATAGAGAGTCGCGGATTCGACTTTGCGGTGAACCGCGAGTTTTCGATGGCGATAACCTCTCTTACGGGTCGGGTGATACCCGAATCGCAGATTTATGATGCGGCGGCGGGCGAGCAGCCCGAAGGCGATGTCATGGTGTGTTACGGCGGGGACGGAACTCTGCTGGAGGGGGTTCACACTCTCGACGGCCGTGCGATACCGGTCATAGGCATCAATTCGGGACATTTGGGATTTTTGTCGCTGGCGTCGAAGGAGCATATCGACGAGGTGTTCGACGAGATAGCCCGCGGAGGATTGCGAATCGAGGAGCGTTCGATGCTGGCCGTGAAGGGCGTGGTCGAGGGACGGACGCTCTATGCATTGAACGAGGTGGCGGTGCAGCGGTTCGGGGCTTCGATGGTATCGATAAAGGTGAGTGTGGACGGCCGCTACGTTGCCGTGTGCGAGGGCAGCGGCATGATAATCGCCACGCCGACAGGTTCCACGGCCTATTCGCTGAGTGCGGGCGGTCCTATTCTGGAGCCTTCGTGCCGTTGTCTGACGCTGGCTCCGCTGGCTCCGCACAACCTCACTGTCAGACCGGTGGTGATTCCCGATTCGGGCACCGTCGCTTTGGAGGCCGACCCGCGCAACCGTCCGCTCACGGTGTCGCTCGACAACCGCACTTTCGAGACTTCGGAACGCTGCACGATAGAGGTCCGGCTTGCCGAACGAAGAGTTTTTTTGGCGGTTCCGCACAATAATTCGTTTTACGATACGTTACGCAATAAGATGATGTGGGGTATCGACATCCGCCGATAAAGCGGTATGAGGCAATAAATTTTTGATGCTTTGCATTGACGGAAATCGCGAAAAATAGCTATATTTGCAAAATTATGAGCGAAAAGAGAACCGTTCCGCGGCACGTGGCCATCATAATGGACGGCAACGGACGTTGGGCCAAACAGCGCGGCAAAGAACGGTATGAAGGTCATATCGAGGGAGTTACATCGGTGCGGGAGGCCGTGAAGTCGGCCGTGCGCAACGGTGTGGAGTACTTGACGCTCTATGCATTCTCGACCGAAAACTGGGGTCGTCCCGCAGAGGAGGTCGAGGCGTTGATGTCGCTTTTTTGCCGGAGCGTAATCAACGAGGCTCCCGAATTGATTGCCCAAGGCGTGCGTGTGAAGGTGATAGGTCACCGTTCGCGCTTTTCGCGGCAGGTGCGCGAGCATCTCGAGGAGATTGAACGCAGCACGGCGCAGGGAGAGAGACTGACGCTGATACTGGCTATCGACTATTCGTCGCGCGACGAGATGACCGATGCCGTCCGGCGCATAGCCCGCGAGGTTGCGGAGGGCCGCCTGACGCCCGAAGAGATTTCGGTGCAGACTGTCGGCGGGTCGCTCTATACGGCCGGCATTCCCGACCCCGACCTCATAGTGAGGACGGGCGGGGAGTCGCGGTTGAGCAACTTTCTGCTGTGGCAGGCGTCATATGCGGAGTTGTATTTCCCGACGCTGCTGTGGCCCGATTTCCGCGAGGCCGATTTCGAAGAGGCGTTGCGTGCATACGCCTCGCGCGAACGTCGTTTCGGACTTGTGTCCGACGGCGTGAAATGATTAATACAAGCTATTGAAGAGAGAACAGATGAATCGTTTGTTTGGCAAAACAATATTGATTGCGGCTTCGGTGCTGATGTGGGCGTCTGCGGCTTTCGCGCAGGATGAACAGGCTCTGCCCGACAGCTCCGCTCCACAGACGGTCGAGGAGGCCGGCAAAGAACCCGAATTCCCGTCGGATGTTCCGGTTCTCGACCCCTCGGAGCGCAAACTCTACTATGTGCGCAATGTTAATATCCACGGAGCCGAGTCGTTGAATCACAATATTCTGCGTTCGTCGGCCGGACTCATTCCGGGCGATTCGGTCTATCTGCCGAGTTCGTTCATTCAGAATGCGATTACGCGTCTGTGGAATCAGCGATACTTCTCCGACGTCAAAATCGGAGCCACCATCGAGGGCGACAGCGTGGACCTCGAGGTTATGCTCAAAGAACGGCCGCGAGTTACGGCCTGGAATATCGAGGGCGTATCCAACGGCAAAAAGAAGGAACTTCTCGAAGAGACCCTGAAACTCAAACGGGGCAGCGAACTCTCCGACTACGTAATCGACAAGAATACCAAACTCATAAAGAAATATTTCGCCGACAAGGGCTTCCTCGATACCGAAGTCGAGGTTCGCGTGGAGGACGATCCGGTCATCAAGCAGGGCGTAAAGGTTACATTCGACATCGACCGCAAAAAGCGCGTGAAGGTGGGCCAAATCAACTTCGAAGGCAACGAAGAGTTTACCGACAAGCGTCTGCGCCGCACGTTCAAGAAGACCCACGGCAAAAGCATCTTCTTCTGGCAGAACCGCAAACTCAAGGAGGACGACTACGAGGAGGACAAGGAGCTGCTGCTCGACTTCTACAACTCCAAGGGTTTCCGCAACGCCACGGTGCTTTCGGATTCGATTTACCGCATCGACGACAAGCGTCTGGGCATCGACATCCGACTTTCGGAGGGCAACAAATACTACATCCGCAACGTGACGTGGGTGGGCAACTCGATATTCCCGACCGAAGACCTTCAGCGTATGTTGAGCGTATCGAAGGGCGATGTTTACGACAAAAAGTCGATACACAAGCGTCTGGGCGTGGGCAAATGGATGAATCCCGAAGAGATTTCGGTATCGTCGCTCTATCAGAACGACGGTTATCTGACTTCGCAAATCGACCCCGCCGAGATTATCGTGGGAGCCGATTCGCTCGACCTCGAAATCAAAATCTTCGAGGGCAAGCAGTTTACAATCAACGACGTGGTGATTTCGGGCAATCTGCGCGTGAATGACGAAATCATCCGCCGCGAACTCTATACCCGTCCGGGCGAGCTTTACAACCGTTCGCTCATCATGCAGACCATGCGGACGCTGAGTGCCATGCAGCACTTCAACCCCGAGGCGATAGTCCCCGACCTGAAACCGATTATGCAGAACTCGACGGTGGATATTCACTGGGCGCTCGAGGAGCAGGCTTCGGACCAGTTCCAGATAGCCGGCGGATGGGGTTCGGGAACCTTTGTGGGTTCTGTGGGCATCACGCTGCGCAACCTGTCGCTGCGCAACTTCTTCAAGAAGGGGGCATGGCGGCCCTATCCTATGGGTCAGAACCAGCAGCTGTCGATTTCGGGTCAGACCAACGGCACATATTACAAGGCGTTGGCGGTGAGCTTCACCGACCCGTGGCTCGGCGGACGCAAACCCAATTCGTTTACGGTGTCGATGCACACGTCGGAGACCAACGACGCATACTATCCGTGGATGAAGGCTACGCAATATTTCCGTTCGACGGGTGTGGCGATGGGTCTCGGCAAGCGTCTGACATGGCCCGACCCCTATTTCACATTCTACGCCGAAGCCTCGTATCAGCGATACAAACTCAACGGCTGGAGTTCGTTCATCATGAACAACGGCGCCGCAAATACCTTCGCTCTGCGATTGGTGTTCGCACGAAATTCGGTCGATCAGCCCATCTATCCGCGCCGCGGTTCGGAGTTTTCGGTGTCGGTGGCACTGACGCCTCCCTATTCGCTGTGGGACGGACACAACTATGCCGACCCCAATCTGAGCGAGAATATCCGCTACAAATGGATAGAGTACCACAAGTGGCAGTTTAAGGCTCAGTGGTTCTATCCTCTGTCGTCGAACAACAATCTGGTGCTTATGGCGCGTGCCGAGATGGGATTTTTGGGTCACTACAACAGGAATAAGGTCTCGCCGTTCGAACGTTTCGAGGTCGGCGGCGACGGTATGCAGGGTTACAACATCTACGGTGTGGACATCA
>JAFLRS010000066.1 GCA_022511355.1 Alistipes sp. | reverse complement strand
GAAGCTTCGACCTGCTCATAATCGACCTTCAGGATGTAGGACTGCGTTTCTATACATATTACATTTCGATGCTGCGGATGACCGATGCCTGCGCCGAATTCGACCGCGAGGTCCTGATTCTCGACCGCCCCAATCCCAACGGAATGTATGTGGACGGCCCCGTTCTCGACATGAAATTCAAATCGGGGGTAGGGGCATTGCCTGTTCCCGTCGTACACGGAATGACGATGGGTGAGCTTGCCTGCATGGCGATGGGCGAGGGTTGGAATCGGAAGGCCCGCATGACGGTGATACTCGTCGAGAATTACACTCACGATACCCCATACCTGCTTCCGGTGGCACCGTCGCCGAATCTGAAGACGCAGCACGCCGTATATCTATATCCCTCCATATGTCTTTTCGAGGGCACGGTCGTGAGTCTCGGACGCGGCACCGGGCATCCTTTTGAAATCTACGGACATCCGAAAATGACCGGATACGGTTTTTCTTTCACGCCGAGGTCCGTCGCCGGCGCACAAAATCCGCCGCTCAAAGACGAGAAGTGTTTCGGAGTCGATTTGAGCGCCATGCCCGACAGCCAGATTATCGCCGAGGGTTTCACGCTCAAATATGTAATCGACGCCTATCGCAATCTCGATATGGGCGAATCGTTTTTCACCTCCTTTTTCGAAAAGCTCGTCGGAGTGGATTACATCCGCAGAATGATTGTCGAAGGATGTGACGAACGGGAGATTCGCATGATGTGGCAGAGCGACGTCGAGAACTTCAAAACATTGCGTCGGCCCTATCTTCTCTATCCAGAATATGCCGAATAAGGGCATCATGCAGTCGGAAACGGCCATAACGGTTGCATTTTGTTAATAACTTCTCGATTCAAATCTTCGCCGAACGCGAAAAAATCAGTAAAATTGCAGATTGAATTATTGTGGCGTATTGTTGTCACTGATAATTCGGCAAAACCGTACTTAATAATTTGTAATATGTTGAGCCTTTTATTCTACATCTATACGATTGTCATCTGCACGCTGATGCTGATACTTTCGGCAATCGTATTTGCAGTTACCGCACCGTTCGACCGCCGTCGCCGCATCGTACACGAAATGTCGCGGCTGCTCGTGAATATGTTCTATATCGTGCCGCCTTGCTGGAAACGAAAGGTCGAAGGTCTCGAGAATATCGACAAACGGAAATCCTATGTCATCGTCATAAACCACACCTCGATGACCGACATAATGGCACTCTATTTCGTTCCGCTGGAGTTCCGCTGGGTCAGCAAACGCGAGGTGTTCCGCATACCGTTCTTCGGACAGTTTCTCGTGCTGCACGGCGACATAGCCATAGAGCGCGGAAACGGAGCCGAGGCTATGCGCAAAGTGACCGCACAGGGCCGCAAATGGCTCGACCGCGGCGTGTCGGTTTCGATATTTCCCGAAGGAACCCGCTCACGGGACGGCGAGATAGGCCGTTTCAAAGCCGGAGCATTCGTACTTGCGAAGGAGGCCGGCGCGGAGATACTGCCGGTAGTGATGGATGGAACCGACACTATGGTGCGCAAGAACAGAACGTTCCGCTGGCGCAACACTATAAAAATAAAGATACTCGAACCCGTAAGCGCCGAACGCGTGGCTGCCGTCGAGCAGAAAGAGCTGGCCGACGAGATACGCGAACGCATGATTGCGGCACTTAACGAATTACGCTCGAAATAGGATATGTCTGAATTGAAAAATAAAAACATTGCCGATTATGGCGACGACGCCATAAAGACTTTAAGTCCGCGCGAACACATCCGCCTGCGTCCCGGAATGTACATTGGCAAGCTGGGCGACGGCACACAGTCCGATGACGGTATCTATGTGCTTATCAAGGAGGTTGTAGACAACTCGGTGGACGAGTTTATAATGGGTGCCGGAAAGTCGATAGAGATAGGCATCAGCGACAACGTGGTGACGGTTCGCGACTACGGACGAGGAATTCCGCTCAAGTCGCTTGCCGCGGCTGTCAGCGAGATGAACACCGGTGCCAAATACGAAGGTTCGGCCTTCAAGAAGACCGTAGGTCTGAACGGCGTGGGCGTTAAGGCCGTGAATATGCTGTCGAGCGAATTCACCGCCCGTTCGGTGCGTGACGGCGAGGCCAGAACCGTAACTTTCGCCAAAGGTCTCGAGGTCAGCGACCGATGGGAGAGCGGCGTGAACGAAAAGAACGGAACATTCATCTCGTTCCGCGTCGATACCGAAGTCTTCGGCGAATACAGCTACAATATGGAGTTCGTGGAGCAGATGGTGAAGAATTACACCTATCTCAATCTGGGACTCACATTCGTGCTAAACGGTCAGACCTACGTCTCGAAGAACGGACTTCTCGACCTTGTGAACGACACCATGTCCGACGAACCTCTATATCCGCCCGTTCATCTTTCGGGCGACGACATAGAGGTTGTTATAACTCACGGAACGGGTTACGGTGAAAGTTACTGGTCGTTCGTGAACGGACAATACACCTCGCAGGGCGGAACGCATCAGGCTGCATTCCGCGAGGCGGTCGCGAAGACAGTCAAGGAGTTCTACCACAAAGATTACGACCCTTCGGACATACGCACCTCGATAATTGCGGCCATATCGGTCAAGGTCACCGACCCCGTATTCGAATCGCAGACCAAAATCAAGCTCGGTTCCAAAGAGATAGAACCGGGAGTCTCGATGCGTCAGTTCGTCGGCGACTTTTTGGGCAAGCATCTCGACGACTATCTGCACAAGCATACGGAGACGGCTCAGATTCTGCAAAAGAAGATTATCGACAACGAAAAAGAGCGCAAGGCTATATCGGGAGTTCAGAAGAAAGCCCGCGAAATGGCAAAAAAGGTGTCGCTCAACAATCGCAAACTGCGCGACTGCAAAATACACCTCACCGACAAACACGAACTGGCCGAACAGTCGATGATATTCATTACCGAGGGTAATTCGGCGTCGGGTTCGATAACGGCGAGTCGCGATGTCCGCACGCAGGCCGTATTCTCGCTGCGCGGAAAGCCGCTCAACAGCTACGGACTCACCAAAAAGGTGGTATACGAAAACGAAGAGTTTAATCTGTTGCAGGCGGCGCTCAATATCGAGGAGGGTATGGAGAATCTGCGCTACAACAAGGTTATCATCGCCACCGACGCCGATGTGGACGGTATGCATATCCGGCTGCTTATGACCTCGTTCTTCCTGCAGTTCTTCCCCGATGTAATCCGCGGCGGTCACCTCTATATTCTGCAAACGCCGCTGTTCCGCGTGAGAAACAAGAAGGAGACATACTATTGCTATTCGGACGACGAACGCGAAAAGGCCATACGCAAATGCGGTGCATCGGCCGAGATTACGCGATTCAAAGGTCTCGGCGAGATTTCGGCCGACGAGTTCAAAGAGTTCATAGGCGAAAATATGCGGCTCGACAAGGTTCGACTCACCAAAGACGATCCTATTCACGATATGCTGGAGTTCTATATGGGCAAGAACACCATCGACCGCCAGCTGTTCATCATTGACAATCTGAGAATCGAGGAGGACCTCGTAGACAACATTTAGAAGAGAGTTTTATGACTGACGAAAGAGAAGATATAATCAAAGATGGAGGGGAGCGGCAGACGCAGCTCACGGCGGGAAAGTTCGAACGTCTGACAGCCGAAGATAGCGTCCGCAAGCTTACCGGTATGTACAAGACGTGGTTTTTGGACTACGCCTCCTATGTCATTTTAGAGCGAGCCGTGCCGCACCTCGAGGACGGATTGAAACCCGTGCAGAGACGCATTCTCCATGCCATGAAGAGCGTCGATGACGGCCGCTACAACAAGGTGGCCAACATCGTGGGACAAACCATGCAGTATCATCCTCACGGCGATGCTTCCATCAAGGACGCGCTCGTGCAGCTCGGACAAAAAGATTTGCTCATAGATTGTCAGGGCAACTGGGGCAACATCCTCACGGGTGACGAAGCTGCGGCAGGACGTTACATCGAGGCCCGTTTGTCGAAATTCGCTCTCGATGTGGTTTTCAACCGCAAGACCACTTCGTGGATGATGTCCTACGACGGCCGCAATGAGGAACCGGTGACGCTGCCCGTAAAATTCCCGCTGCTGCTGGCGCAGGGTGCCGACGGTATTGCCGTGGGTCTGGCGTCGAAGATTCTGCCTCACAACTTCAACGAGTTGATAAATGCGTGTATCGCACACCTCAGAGGCGAGGAGTTTACGCTGTATCCCGACTTCCCGACAGGCGGCATGATCGACGTATCGCGTTATAATGACGGTCTGCGCGGCGGTGCGGTAAAGGTGAGGGCGAAGATATCGAAAATCGACAAACGCACTCTCGCCATAACCGAGATACCGTTCACCACGACCACCGAATCTCTCAAGGAGTCGATAGTGAAGGCCAACGACCGTGGCAAGATTAAGATAAAAAGGGTAGACGACAATACGGCCGAGAAGGTCGAAATCGTCATACAGGTCTCGGCCGACGAATCGAGCGACAAGACAATAGATGCGCTCTATGCATTTACCGACTGCGAGGTGTCGATTGCGCCTAATGCTTGCGTGATTGTCGATGACAAGCCTGCGTTTATGGGCGTGAGCGAGATTTTGCGCCGTTCGGCCGACCATACGCGTGCATTGCTGGGACGCGAACTCGAAATCAAACTCAACGAGCTTAACGAAGCTTGGCATGCGGCATCGCTCGAACGAATCTTTATAGAGAACAAACTTTATCAACTTATCGAAGGTTGCAAAACCCGCGAAGATGCATACGCGGCGGTTGACAAGGGATTGGAGCCTTTCAAGAGCAAACTTCGCCGTGAGGTGACGATAGATGACGTTCAGAAACTCACCGAATTGCGGTTCATCAGAATTTCGCGTTACGACACCGATAAGGCCGACAGCGAAATCAAACGCATAGAGGCTGAAATCAAGCAGACGAAGTACGATTTGGACCATCTTACGGATTATGCGGTAGCCTACTACGAACGTATCCGCGAGAAATACGGCGACGGTCGCGAGCGGCGCAGCGAGATACGCGCATTCGACTCCATCGAGGCCACCAAAGTCGCAGTCACCAATGCGAAGCTCTATGTAGACAGCGCAGAAGGATTCTTCGGAATAGGCAAATCGATGAAAGATTCCAAATTCGTATGCGACTGCTCGGACATCGACGATGTAATAGTGATACTCAAGGATGGCCGCTACGTGATTACGAAGGTGAGCGACAAGGCTTTCTTCGACAAAAATATATATTATATAGGCGTCTTCAAGCGCAACGACGAGCGCACGATATACAACATTATGTATCGGGACGGCAAGAACGGCCCCATAATGATGAAGCGTTGCGCCATCAAGAGCATCACCCGCGACAAGGTATACGACATGACCAAGGGCACGCCCAAGAGCGAAATTTTGTATATGTCTGTAAATCCGAACGGTGAGGCCGAGGTACTGAAGGTTTACTTCAAGCCGCGCCCGCGTCTTAAAAAGCTGATTGTGGATTTGGATTTCTCCACTTTGGCAATCAAAGGCCGCCAGAGTCAGGGAAATCTGTTCTCACGCTACGGCATACACAAAATCGTGCTGAAAGAGCGCAGAGCATCCACTTTGGGCGGTCGCAACATATGGTTTGACGAGGATATCCACCGTTTGAACGACGACGGCCGGGGAACGTTGCTCGGAGAGTTCAAGGGCGACGACAAAATAGCGGTCTGGACCTCCAAAAATCAATATTATATAACAGGATACGACACGCAGCAACACTTCCCCGACGAGACGGTCATGGTTCAGAAGTTCTCGTCCGACACCGTCTATTCGCTCTGTTATTTCGACAGCGAGCAGGGATATTTCTATATGAAACGCTTCCCTCTCGAGATGACGGACAAGATGCAGTTCTTCCTCGACGAAAACGGTCAGAGCAAACTCATCTGCATTACCGACAAGGCTGGTGCGAAGCTGCGAATAACCTACAAGGGGGTTCATGCCACGCGTCCGGCCGATGAGATCGACGTGGATGAATTTATCGGAGTAAAGAGTCACCGCGCAAAGGGCAAACGCCTGAGTACTTACGATATAGACACGCTTACCTTCATCGAACCCGAGCCTGCTGAAGAGCCCGAGGAGGATATGACGGCAGACAGCGCCGACATTAACGGGCCGGCGGAGGAGATCGAAGTTGCGGAAGATGTGCCGGCAGCAGTGACGGAGACGGAGAGCGGCGTCAAGATTGAAATCGAGCGTCCGCGCAACGATCTCGACGAACCGATAGACCCTGCCCAACTCGATTTGTTCTGACATTGAGAATATGTCTGCATTTCGAAAGATATTTTTGGTCGGATACACCGGTTGCGGCAAGAGTTCGCTCGGCCGACGCACAGCTTCGCGGCTGGGTGTGCGATTCGTGGATACCGACACGATTATCGAAGAGCAGGAGCAGGCATCGGTTCGCGACATATTTCGTTACGAAGGTGAGGAGCATTTTCGTCGCGCAGAGAGGATGTTGCTGGAGCGCATAGCCGAAGAGGATGGCGACATGATAGTTTCGACTGGCGGAGGAGCGCCGATTTGGGGCGACAATGCCGAATTCATGAACGACGCGGGCACGACCGTGTATATACGTCGTCCGGCGGGTCAGATAGTCCGCAGGCTGACCCCTTACGGAATCGCGAAGCGGCCGCGGCTTCAGGGTATGGAGCGCGATGAGATGGAGGCTTTTATGAAGCGCGACATTGCCGAACGCGAACCGTTTTATGCGAAGGCGCGGTATTGCCTCGACGGTGGCGGCATGAGCGACAGGGAATTGATAGAAGAACTTATACGAATTTATAATAAAGGCGATGAACAATAGTCCGATAGGCGTATTCGATTCGGGGTTCGGGGGATTGAGCGTATGGCGTATGTTGCGTGACAAGCTGCCCCGCGAATCTTTGCTCTATTTCGGTGACGGGAAGAACTGTCCATACGGCGACCGTTCGCGGGAGGAGATATGCCGTTTCGCCGATGATGCGGTTCGGGCTTTACTCGAACGCGGATGCAAGCTCATTGTGGTTGCGTGCAACACGGCGACCGCGATGGCTATCGAGTATCTGCGCAAGAGTTATCCGTCGATAAATTTCGTGGGATTGGAGCCGGCAGTGAAGCCGGCCTGTCTCAACACACAGAGCGGAGTTGTCGGCGTATTGGCAACGGCCCGCAGCCTCGAAGGGGAGTTGTTCCGCCGGACGGCATCGCGTTACGCCGACAAGGTGAAGATTCTCACGGCTGTAGGCGAGGGTTTTGTCGAGGCGGTCGAGAATGATGCCGAAGACAGACCGGAGACCGAACAGCTTGTCCGCAAGGTAATGCAGCCTATGTTGGATGCCGGTGCCGACAAAATCGTTTTGGGATGCACGCATTATCCGTTTTTGCGTCATGTCATGGAGCGTGTCGCCGAAGGTCGCGGGGTGGAGATTATCGATTCGGGCGAGGCGGTGGCGCGTCGCACGGCGCAGTTGCTTGCGATGAACGACTTGCAGGCCGATGCGGATAATGAAGCATACTACGAATTTGCCACATTCGGAGATGAGGAGTATCGCGAACGACTTAAACACAAGGCTTTTGCCGACAAAATTTGAAACAAATTGCCGAATTAATTATAATTTTGATTTATGGCTGTAAAAGATAAGAACACCGAAGCTGCGCCGTCTGACGGCAAACGCACGGGCAAAGAGAATATCAGATGGGGAATCGGTCTGACGCTGTTGGCGGCGGGATTTTATGCGCTGATGTCCATATTGTTCTATTATGCGACGTGGAAGGCCGATTACGCCATTCTGCATCCGGGCCTCAGCGACTACGAGGGAGGCCGCACGATAAGCAACGCGTGCGGGACCTACGGTGCATATATCGCCGACGCCATTGTAGGCCAATCATTCGGCGTTTTCGGAATTTTGGTTCCTGTAATGACTATGCTCATCGGAGTTCGCATCATACGGCGCCGTCCGCGATTCATTAACCGGCTGCTGCTCTGCTGTATGCTCGTCCTGATTTTCGGTTCGCTCACCCTCGGACTCGCATTCGGCGACAAATGGGGTGTTTTCCACAGCGGCTGGGGCGGAGGCTTCGGAGTTTTCGTGATGAGGGAGATAGGAAAGGTAATAGGTCCGGTCGGCAACATTATTTTTCTGGTTGTAGGATGGATATTTACGGGAGTTCTCATCAACACCAATTTTATAAATACGGTAAATACGGCGGGTACGGCGGTTGTAGACGGCGGCGAAGCCATTTGGGATTCGGTCTCTCACTCCATGCCGAGGTTCTTCAGACGACGCAAAAAGGAGCAGAATTTCGACGAATTTTTGAGAGAGAGCGAGGAGTTGCGCCCCGAGGGGCCCGAATCGGAGGAGGAGTTCTTCGACGATGAACCGGAGTTGCCCGAGGAGGAGCAGGAACCTATTGTCGAGGGTCCGCAGCTGCCTGAAGAGGATAGCGAGGAGGAGATTGCCGGGCCCGAAGAACCTGAAGAATCCGAAGAGCCGGAAGGTGACAGCGAAGCTGAGGAGGATGCTCCCCGACAGAGCGGTTTGGGTCAGATAGTGGTGGAAGAGCACCGCGAACAGCAGGTGGGCGAACACGAGATAGGCACGCTGTATGACCCGATGAAGGATTTGCACAACTATCATCGTCCGTCGCCGGAGCTGCTGGAGGAGCATAGTTCCGATTCACACGTCACCGATGAGGAGATTACCTACAACAAGCATCGTATCGAGGAGACGCTGGCGAACTTCGGCATTCCCATTCGCGACATGAAGGCCACGGTTGGACCTACTGTCACGCTTTATGAGATAGTGCAGGAGCAGGGCGTCAAGATTGCGAAGATTCGAGGACTCGAAAACGACATTGCACAGAGTCTCAAAGCTTTGGGCATTCGAATCATAGCGCCTATTCCGGGTCGCGGAACAATCGGAATCGAGGTCCCCAATCGCGACAAAGAGATTGTCTCGATGCGTTCGGCGGTATTGTCGAAGCGTTTCCAGCAGTTCGAAGCGGAGCTGCCGATAGTTATCGGCCGCACGATTCAGAACGAGAACTACGTATTCGACCTTGCGAAGATGCCGCACTTGCTGGTTGCGGGAGCCACGGGTCAGGGCAAGTCGGTAGGTTTGAATGCGATAATAACTTCGCTGCTTTACCGCAAGCATCCCGCACAGCTCAAATTCGTGCTTATCGACCCCAAGATGGTAGAGTTTTCGCTCTATGCGCGTCTCGAGAAGCATTTCCTTGCCAAGATGGAGTCGGAGGAGGACGCCATAATTACCGACCCGAAGAAGGCGGTGAACACGCTGCAGGCGTTGTGCATCGAGATGGGCAATCGTTTGGAGTTGTGCAAGAAGGCTGCCGCGAAGAATATCGTGGAGTATAACGAGAAATTCGTGAACCGCCGTCTGAATCCGGCCAACGGCCACGCATATATGCCTTATATAGTTGTAGTTATCGACGAGTTTGCCGACCTTATCATGATGGCGAAGGAGGTCGAGGCTCCGGT
>JAFLRS010000065.1 GCA_022511355.1 Alistipes sp. | reverse complement strand
CACTCGACTTGCTCCATTTTTTCTCATCCGACGGATGTACTCCGCCAATCGGAAACGTCTTCATAGTTTATCTCTGTTTCTCTGATTTATCCTCTGTGAATTATGCGTTGTTCTGCTGCGCTGCGGGAACGGTTTTAGGCTCTTTGGGGAGCGGGTCCATGCCTGTGAGGCGAATAGCGCCTGTGGGACATTCATTCACGCACTTGCGGCACAGTTTGCACTTGTCCGAATCGATGAACGCCAGATTGTTCTCGACCGTAATGGCATCGAACGTGCAGACCTTCACGCACTTCATACATCCGATGCAGCCCGCCTTGCAAGCCTTCATCACCACTGCGCCCTTGTCCTTCGACACGCACGACACATATACCGCACGATTCTTGGGCCACTTCTTGCGCAGTTCGATGATGCCCTTCGGACAAGCCTTCACGCAGGCTCCGCAAGCCGTACATTTGTCGGCATCCACGGCAGCCAGACCGGTCGTCTCGTCGATGTAAATCGCGCCGAAGGTGCAGGCTTCCACGCAGTCGCCGTAACCGAGGCATCCGAATGCGCAGCCGGTCTCGCCCGCATAAAGCGACGAAGCCACGGCACACGAAGCCGCTCCGTTGTAGGTGTTGGTGCGGGGACGCTTCCCGCAACTGCCGCCGCAACGCACCGTAGCCGTGCGAGGTTCCTTCTCGGGAGCCGTCTTGCCCAAATACTCGGCTACAGCCTTCATGGTGTCGCCGCCGCCCACCGGACAGTAAAGGTCGGCGATATCCTCGCGGACAACCAATGCATCGGCCATTCCCCGACAACCGGCAAATCCGCAACCGCCGCAGTTCGCACCCGGCAGCATCTTCTCAACAACGTCGATGCGCGGGTCCTCTTCGACCTTGAAGCGGCTCGCCACGAACCACAGCAGAACTGCCGCCGCAACGCCCACGACACACAACGTCAATACCGTAAAAATCAAAATGTTCATTGTCTGAAAATTTTATTTATTGTCTGTTTCTTCAAATCTTTCTCACCGTAAACCTTATACGTTCCGACATCGCCGAACGCAGCAGACGCAGAACCGCATAATACAACGCCACACCCGTCAGCGAAATCAAAGCCGCCGGTCCGTCTTCGGCTCCGAAGAGCTTCGCGCCCGCCAAAAGCAGAATCAGAACCGCCAAAGGCAGCACATAGGCAAACACTACGGCCCGCAATCCGGCCTTGCGGCGCACGGCGACTATAACCTCCTCGCCCGCAGCAAATTCCGAAGCCGCCGAAGTCTCCACCTCGACAATTTTCTCGGCCGATTCGCTCACTCCGCACGCCTTGCGCGCACGGCATCCCTCGCAGGCACTGTTGGCCACTATGGCCACCCACACGCGGCCCTCGCCGACTCGCTGCACGCGGCCCGAATGTTCGATATCGCCTCCCGCTGCCATCTCCGTCAAGCTCTAATCGCCATATTTGTTTATGAGCGGCAGCAGTCGCTCGTGCTTGAAGGCGCACGACGACAACCGCAGCACCGGCGGGAACTGATAACGTTTCTTCTCGTTCGACATCAGCATCGAATGTATCTTCTCGACCACCTCCGAATCGAAACCCGCATTGATAATCTCCTCGCGGTGCTGACCCTCGTCTATCATGCGCACCAGAATGGCATCCACCACATCGTAAGGCGGCAGAATATCGCTGTCCTTCTGGTCGGGATGCAACTCCGACGAAGGCTCTTTCGTAAGGGTGTTTTCGGGGATGATGTTTCCGAATTCGCGATTGATGTATCGGGCCAGCGCATAGACCTCCGTCTTGTAGAGGTCGCCCGTGACGCTGAAAGCACCCGCAGTGTCGCCGTAAAGAGTGCAGAAACCCAAAGCATTCTCGCTCTTGTTCGACGAATTGAGCAGCACATAGCCCGTTTTGTTCTGCAAGGCCATCAGCAGCACCGTGCGGATTCGCGACTGTATGTTCTCCTCGGTCGAATCGAACTCCGTTCCGCCCGTAACGGGTATCAGAGTCTCGTTCACCGATTTATATATCTCCGTGATGGGCAGCACGTTGTACTCTATACCCAAATTCTCGGCCAGCACACGTGCATCGGCAACCGAATGGTCCGACGAAAATTGCGACGGCATCAGCAGCGCACGTACATTCTCGCGCCCCAGCGTATGCACCGCCAAACAGGCATTCACCGCCGAATCGATACCGCCCGACAATCCGATGCAGGCCTTCGTGTAACCGCTCTTGGCAAAGAAATCGTGCAGACCCAAACACGCCGCACGATATAGCATTCGCGTATGGTCGTTGCACTCCGAATACGGCATCACCGATACCGGTTCGTATTCGGCTTCGGTGTCGTAAACCGCCAAATCCTCCTCGAAACTCTTCAGCATCATAGTAATACCGCCGCGAGAATCGACCACGCACGAAGTTCCGTCATAGATTATCTCGCCCGAACCGCCTACATTGTTCACGAAAAACAGAGGCTTGCCGTTTGCAAAAGCTATTCTGCGCAACGTGTCGTAGCGGTAATCGAGTACATCCTTCCCGTAACGGCGGGCATTGACGCTCACGATAAAATCGGCATCCATGTCGAGGTCCTTGATGTGATTCAAATCATCACCCACGGCCACCGCTATCTTCTTGCCGTCTACATTTATATACTCATATCCGTGCGACGGCACCAAATAACCCATCTCACGACGGGCCGTAATGAAGCGTTTGCCTATCATGCGCACCACCTCTCCGCCTGCCAGCACCGCAGCCGCACTTATCGTTCCCTCGCTCGACAGAGCAGGAACTCCCACCACAGCCACTATGCCGTTGCAACAGCGTGCTATACGCTCGAGATGTTCTTCGCACAATTCGAGAAATGTGGTTTTGCACAGCAGGTCGAATGCGGGACTGCCGCTCACGGCCTGCTCGGCAAAAATCACCATGTCGGCACCCGCAGACTTGGCCGACTCTACGGCCCCTATAATGCGACTGGCATTGCCCTCGATGTCGCCGACAGTGTAATTCAATTGAGCAAGAGCGATTTTCATCTTCGAAAAACTTTCATTCGGTTCTTACAAACGCCAAAGGTAAGGATTATTTCGCAATCTGCGAAATAATCCTTACCTCTTTACCTTTTTATCCGCAAAAACCGGAAACTACAATGCTCCGATTTCGTGCAGAACGTTGTTCACCTTGCGGACTGCGGCAGCCGATGCCTCGAACTGCGCCTGCTCCTCCTTGGTAAGCTCGATTTTCACAATCTTCTCGACGCCCTTCTTGCCGATAACGGCCGGAACCCCGATGAAGATATCCTCCTGACCGTATTCGCCTTCGAGATAGCAGCTGCAAGGAATAATGCGCTTCTGGTCCTTCAGAATCGACTCCACAACCGACGATGCCGCAGCTCCCGGAGCATACCATGCCGATGTGCCCAGAAGTCCGGTCAGCGTAGCACCGCCCACCATCGTGTCGGCAGCAACCTGAGCCAACTTCTTCTTCGACAGCAGCTGCGAAGCGGGAACACCCTTCACCGTAGCCTTCGAAGTAAGAGGTATCATGGTCGTATCGCCGTGACCGCCGATAACCATACCGTCGATATCGTGGATGTTGGCACCCGTAGCCTTCGCCAGATAGCAGCGGAAACGCGACGAATCCAAAGCTCCGCCCATACCGATAACCCGATTCTTGGGCAGACCCGTAGCCTTCAGCGTGAGATAGGTCATGGTGTCCATGGGGTTCGACACGATAATCACGATAGCCTTGGGCGAATAGCGAATCACATTCTCCACAACGCTCTTCACGATTTTGGCGTTGGTGCCTATCAGCTCCTCGCGGGTCATGCCCGGCTTGCGGGGAATACCCGAAGTAACCACAACCACATCGGAACCTGCAGTCTGCTTGTAGTCGTTGGTGACACCCACCAGTTTGGTTTTATAATCCATCGTAGCCGAAGCCTGGAACATATCCAGCATTTTGCCCTCGGACAGACCCTCTTTAATATCCAGCAGCACCACTTCGCTTGCGACTTCGCGGAGTGCCAGCACATTGGCGCAGGTAGCACCCACGGCACCCGCACCCACAACTGTAACCTTTGACATTTTATTACTTATATAATATTATACTGTTCTGAAAACTTACGCTATAAGCGCCTCATACTCCGAAGCCGACAGCAGAGCATCGAAATCGGCAGGGTCCGAAACCTTAACCTTAATCATCCAGCCCTCGCCGTAGGGGTCCTTGTTCACCAACGAAGAATCGGCATCCACAGCCTCGTTCATCTCGACGATTTCGCCGCCCACGGGCAAAAATGCGTCGCTCACGGTCTTGACGGCCTCGATAGTGCCGAAAACCTCGCCCGCAGCCAGCGTCTCGCCGACCGTCGGAACATCCACAAACACGATGTCGCCCAGCTGACTCTGCGCAAAATCGGTAATGCCAACATAGGCGTACTCACCCTCAAGACGGCACCATTCGTGGTCTTTCGAGTACTTCAATTCGGAAGGTACATTCATAACTTTCTTTCTGTTTTAGATTTTTGCAAAGATAATATTTTATTCGTTACGTGGGTCAAGTTTTCTGTTATTTTTTTAACACAAACTCCAACTCTTTGAATGCAAACGATTTGCACGAACCGTCCGACAGCTCTGCAATCAGCCGTCCTGCGGGTTCCGTGCCTCGTATCGCGGCCGTGAACGGCGTGCCGTCGGGCAGTCTGAAGGGCGAAGGCTCATCCAAACGGTACAACTGCGCATCGTACTCGCGACGCAAAGCCTCGCCGCCGCCCCCGACAAGCATCTCATAAAAGTATCCCAGACGGACGGCAAACTTTCCGAGTACCTCGCCGCGGTCGAATATCCGGCCCGTCTCCGCAGCCATCGAGGTGGGGTTCGGCAGCGACGGGTCGAACTCCGTGCTGTTTACGTTGATGCCGATGCCTATCACGCTCCGCGACAGACGGTCGCCCTCGAGCGTGTTCTCGATAAGCACTCCCGTAATTTTGCGGTCGCCGACATATATGTCGTTGGTCCACTTTATGCGGGTGTCGATTTCATATTCGGCAAAGGTCTCGCACAGGGCCAACGCAACCACCCTCAATATCGAAAACTGCTCTGCGGCAGGCAGAAACCGCGGACACAGCAGCACCGAGAATGTAAGGTCCAGTCCTTCGGCGCTCGACCACGAATGTCCGCGCTGACCGCGGCCGGCGGTCTGACGTTCGGCCCACACGATGTCGCCTTCGGCATAGTCGCCCGAACGCAGTTCGTCGTTGGTCGAGGTGGTTTCGTCGATGCGGCGTATCATACTCTAAACCGATACGCCGAAGTCGCGCAGCGCATCATTGAGCGAAGTCTTCTTGTCGGTGGACTCCTTGCGTCGTCCGATGATGAGCGCACACGTCACGCCGTACTCGCCCGCGGGGAACTTCTTCATGTAGGTGCCCGGAATCACCACCGAACGCGGCGGAACATAACCGCGGTATTCGACCGGTTCGTCGCCCGTAACGTCGATGATGTGGGTCGAGCCGGTAATCACCACATTGGAGCCGAGTACCGCCTCGCGGCAGATATGCGCCCCCTCGACCACGATTGCACGCGAACCGATAAAGCAGTTGTCCTCGACAATCACGGGAGCCGCCTGCACCGGTTCCAGCACTCCGCCTATGCCCACACCGCCGCTCAGATGCACATTCTTGCCTATCTGCGCGCACGAACCTACCGTAGCCCACGTATCGACCATCGTACCCGAATCGACATAGGCTCCGATATTGACATACGACGGCATGAGGATAACCCCGGGAGCAATATAGGCTCCGTAACGCGCAATCGCATGAGGAACGGCTCTCACTCCGAGATTCTCGAAGTCGGTTTTAAGCTCTATTTTGTCGTACCACACCAACTCGCCGCCGCGTATGATTCGCATCTTCTGTATGGGGAAGTACATGATTATGGCCTTCTTGACCCATTCGTTCACCCGCCACAGACTCTGTTCGGCATCGACGGGTTCGGCAGTGCGCAGCTCGCCTCGCTCGACGGCCGCAACCACCGCACGCACAGTCTGTTTCACACTCTCTTCAGCAAGCAGCTCGCGGTTCTCCCACGCCTGCTCGACAATCGTTCTTTCCGATTCGTACATATCTGTTGTTGTTTTATCGTTGTTATTGCCTGAATCTTTCTTCAAAGATAGTGAAAATTTTCATACCTTTGCACAGATTTTTGCAAATAAACAGAGAGTTCCCCGATGAAAAGAGTTTCGGCAGCAGCGGCCATCGTGCTCGCACTTGCATTCACCGACTGTATGAACAACATGAAGATCAAACATCTGCCCTATCCCGAAACCCCGCGAACCGACGTCGCCGAGGATTACCACGGAACAACTGTCGCCGACCCCTATCGCTGGCTCGAGGATGACAATTCGGAAGCCACAGCCGCCTGGGTGGCCGCACAGAACGAAGTTACATTCGACTATCTGTCGAAAATCCCCTTCCGCGACGCCATCCGCGAACGTCTGACGCAGCTGTGGGACTATCCCAAAGAGAGCGCACCCACCCGAAAAGGTGATATGCTCTACTTCTGGCGCAATGACGGTCTGCAAAATCAGTCGGTGCTATACCGCCGCAGCGCCTCCGACCCGCAGGCTCTGCCCGAAGTATTCCTCGACCCCAATACCCTCTCCGAAGACGGAACCGTCGCCCTCACCGACACCTCCATCTCCAAAGACGGACGCTACTTCGCCTATGCCGCTGCAGCTTCAGGCTCCGACTGGGTCGAAATCAGAATCATGGATACCCGAACCGGACAACTGCTCGACGACCGCATCGAATGGGTCAAATTCTCGGGCGCAACCTGGGCCCCCGACAGCAAAGGCTTCTATTACAGCGCTTACGACGCACCCGAATCGAACGTATACTCCTCGAAAAACGAATACCAAAAGGTGTTCTACCACAAAATAGGAACCCCGCAGAGCCGGGACATACTCATATACTCCGACCCCGAACATCCGCTCCGATATTTCAACGGCATGGAGAGCGACGACCAACGATGGATATTCATCGTATCGTCGGGCGGAACTTCGGGCATCGAGATACTCTACAAACGCAAGAACGATGCTGCTTTCAAAGTCCTCTTCAAGGGCTTCGACCATGAATATTCAATCGTGGAGTGCGAAAACGACATCCTCTACGCAATGACCGACGAAGACGCCGAAAACTACAATCTCATAGCCGTAGACCTCAACAATCCGTCGAAACGCCGCATCATAATCCCCGAAAAGGATTGTCTGCTCGAAGGTGTGGGTTCGGCAGGAGGCGTTCTGACGGCAATCTATCTGGAGGATGCACGCAACAAGGTCTATCAGTTCGACCTCGAAGGCAATCCGATTCGCGAAGTCGAACTCCCGGGCATAGGCACCGTCAGCGGTTTCGGCGGCGAAAAGGAGGATACTCAACTCTACTACTCCATAACCTCCTTCACGGCCCCCTCGACAATCTATACGTTCGACGTGGCAAGCGGAAAATCGACCCTCTACCTCAAACCCGAAGTAGATTTCGAACCCGAAAACTTTACCACCGAACAAATCTTCTTCGAGAGCAAGGACGGCACCCGCGTGCCGATGTTCGTCTCCTACAAAAAAGGACTCGAACTCAACGGCAACAACCCCTGCTATCTCTACGGCTACGGCGGTTTCGCCATAAGCCTCACTCCCTCGTTCAGCCCCGCAGCCATAATGTTCATGGAACAGGGCGGAGTCTACGTATTCGTCAATCTGCGCGGCGGCCTCGAATACGGCGAAAAATGGCACAAAGGCGGTATGCTCGCCAACAAACAGAATGTATTCGACGACTTTATCTCCGCCGCCGAATACCTCATCGAACACAAATACACCTCCACTCCGAAACTCGCCATAGCCGGCGGTTCGAACGGAGGTCTGCTGGTCGGCGCCTGCGAAGTTCAGCGTCCCGACCTCTATGCCGTATGTCTGCCCGCCGTGGGAGTTATGGATATGCTGCGGTTCCACAAATTCACCATCGGATGGGGATGGGTGCCCGAATACGGTTCGAGCGACGACCCCCTGCAGTTCGAATATATATATAAGTATTCACCGCTGCACAACATCCGCGAAGGCGTAAGTTATCCGGCTACGCTCGTGACGACCGGCGATCATGACGACCGCGTGGTGCCCGCACACTCGTTCAAATTCGCGGCTCAAATGCAGCACGCACAGGCCGGCGACGCCCCCGTACTTATACGCATAGCCACCAACGCGGGACACGGAGCCGGAAAACCCACCTCGATGCGCATCGAAGAGGCGGCCGATACCTACGCCTTCCTCTTCGCCAACACCGACACAAAATATCGACCCGTAAAATAAAGATTAAGATGAAAGTTTACAAATTCGGAGGAGCCTCGGTAAAGGATGCCGACGGAGTACGCAATCTGCGCTCCATAGTAAGCAACGAAGGCGAATTGTTCGTCATCGTTTCGGCAATGGGCAAAACCACCAACGCCCTCGAAAAGGTCTTCAGAGGAGTGCAGACCGGCGACACGCAACTCTCGCTCGCAACCATCGACACGCTGCGCGAATATCACGCAGGCATTATAGACAACCTCTATCGTGAACATCGCGCCATCGGGAGCGTCGATGCCATGTTCGACGAGCTGGAGTCGTTAGTTCGCGCCGGAGGCTATCGCGCCGAAGATGCCGAAGCGTGGTACGACCGCATAGTGGCTTACGGAGAGTTGGTCTCGACGCTGATAATCTCGGATTATCTGAACCGCTCGGGGGTAGCCAACACGTGGATAGATATGCGTCGCTGCATAGTGACCCAACAGCGTCACAAGGATGCCAGCGTCGATTTGGAGGCTTCGACCGAACCGCTGCGCCGTGCAGTGGCCGAATCGGAACACAATGTATTTATCGGTCAGGGATTCATAGGTGCCGCGCCCGACGGTTCGACCACCACTCTCGGACGCGAAGGTTCCGACTATTCGGCGGCCGTTGCGGCCTATATTCTGGATGCGGAGTCGATGTCGGTGTGGAAGGACGTGGACGGCGTACTCAATGCCGACCCCAAAATCTTCCCCGAAGCCCGCAAACTCGATGAATTGAGTTATCTCGATGCCATAGAGTTGGCATACAGCGGTGCGCAGATTATCCACCCGAAGACGATTAAACCGCTGCAAAACAAGAATATACCTTTATATGTCCGTCCGTTCGGCGACAAGCGCAAGGCCGGCACCGTAATTCGCGGCACGGCGGCGAGGGTTAATATCCCCATTCTGATTCTGAAGCGTGACGCGGTGCTGCTCAACATACGTCCTCGGGACTTTTCGTTCGTGCTGGAGGAGCGTTTCGACGGCATTTTCGCGTTGTTGGCCCGTTATCGCATAAAGAGTCATTTGGTGCATAATTCGGCTGTAAATCTGAGTCTTTGCATCGATGCTTCGTGGCATCTTTCGGAGGCCATGACGGCTCTGCGTGCGGAGGGATTCGACGTCATGCACATCGAGAATCTGGAGTTGCTGACGATTCGCGGCTACACCGATGAATTGTTCGACAAATATGCCTCGGGCGGCGAGGT
>JAFLRS010000064.1 GCA_022511355.1 Alistipes sp. | reverse complement strand
CTCGCGTATCGTGCTGTCGTATGCCATAACTCTATTTGTCTAAATTTGGCATAAATATACAAAAAAAATCTTAATACAAAAGGAGATACACGTCTGCAATCGCCATCCATCGGATTATGCAAACGCAGCCTTGCAGCGGATTTTTGCACGTATACCCCTTTTTTAGTATATTTGCGGAAAATTATTCGCTTTACATGAAAACCAAATACATAGCATTATTCATCTTCCTGCTCATAGCAGCCGACCAAATACTTAAAATCTGGGTCAAAACCCATATGACCCTCGATCAAACTATAATCGTCTGCCCCGACTGGTTCCAACTCCGCTTCATCGAAAACAACGGCGCCGCTTTCGGTATGCAAATAGACTCCGCCGGAAACTTCGACTGGGGAAAACTCCTCCTCAGCATCTTCCGCATAACTATGATAGGCGCGCTCGTCTTCTATCTGAAATACCTCATAAAAAACCAAGCCCCCAAAACCATAATCACAGCAATAGCTCTCATCTTCGCAGGAGCCGTCGGCAACGTTATCGACAGCGCCTTCTACGGACTCTTATTCTCTGCCTCCACCCCTCTTCAAACAGCTCACTTCGGAGGTCATTACGCAGGTCTGCTCATGGGCAAAGTCGTGGATATGTTCTACTTCCCACTATTCCAATGGAACAGCGTACCATCTTTCCTCAGATTCCTCGTCGATTACAACAACTACTTCTTCGGACCCATATTCAATCTCGCCGACGCATACATATCAGTAGCCGTGGTGCTGCTGCTTTGTCAGTATAAATACTTCAAATAACAACAAACTCCTTAACAAACAACAACGTCGGAATTTCTCACAATTCCGACGTCGCCGTTGTTGCATCACACAAGCCCTACTCCATAGGACGTATGCGGACCTCCGTCACTCCCTCCAATCCGGCAGCCAAACCGTCAAGGTCCGTCGTATGCTCCGTGCCGCCGTAATGATAGGGATAAAATACCCTCGGCGCAATAGCCTTCACCGCATCCACTGCCTGCTCAACCGTCATGGTATAGGGCTGATTCACCGGCAAAAATGCGATGTCGATATCCTTCAAAGCCTTGATGTCGTCATTATTCTCGGTATCGCCCGCTATATATATGCGAGTGCCGCCAACCGTAATCACATAACCGCAATCCTCACGTTCGCGAGGATGAAACTGAGTATGACCCTCCGAAATGTTATACGCCGGAACAGCCTCGATGACAACCCCCTCAATCGGAGTCGAAATGCTGCCCGGTGTCATCGTGACACAGTCGAATTCGAAAGCCTCCGCCGACGTCTTGTCGCACACCGCCACCGTCTCAGGCTTCCGCAGACGGTCAATAGCCGCCATATCGAGATGATCATAGTGAGAGTGCGTCACAAGCACCACATCGGCCTTCGGCAACGAACCGTAATCGGCATACTCATCCACCGGATCCACATATATGTACCGGCCGTCTATCTCCAACGACAACGACGCGTGCTTGAAAAACGTAATGGTAACCTCGCCGCCCTCGGCGGTGGTTATCTTATCCTGCGGATATGCCGACGCCTTGCGTCCGCATCCGAAAAACGACAGTATCGACATTGCTGCTATTGTAAGTATTGTTGTTCTCATCATTGTTGCACAATCTTCGGTTCGTTACAAATATAACGATTTTTTGTATATTTGCATTGATTACGCACCGCTTGTTTAACGTTATGGATATTTTTACCCCCTACGGACGACCTTTCTATGTCACGGCAAAACCCGTCGGCGCACGATGCAATCTGCGCTGCGAATACTGCTACTACCTCGAAAAGGCCGGACTGTACCCAAAACTCAACACCCCAACCACCATGGATGACGATACCCTCACAATCTTCATCCGCGACTACATACGAGCGCAACCGGCAACCGATGTGGTCTTCACCTGGCACGGCGGAGAACCGCTCATCAGACCATTGAAATTCTATCAGCGCGTAATCGAACTGCAAAACAGATTCAGCGAAGGTCACAAAATAATAAACTGTCTGCAAACCAACGGAACACTCATCACCGATGAATGGGCGCAATTCCTGCACGACAACGACTGGCTGACAGGAGTCTCCATTGACGGACCGAAACATCTGCACGACAAATACCGGCTGACTCGCGACGGACAACCCTCTTTCGACAAAGTGATGCACGGCATAGAACTGCTCGACAAACACAATGCCGAATGGAATGCTCTCGCCGTCGTCAACGCCTTCAACGCCGATTATCCGCTCGAATTCTACGACTTCTTCCGCAGCATAGGATGCAAATACATTCAGTTTACACCCGTAGTCGAGCGTCTGCGGCGCGACGGTTCGCTCGCCTCGCTCGCCGACAACGGATTCGAAGTGGCCGAGTTCTCGGTCTCGCCCGCACAATGGGGCGAATTCCTCTGCACTCTCTTCGACGAATGGGTGCGCAACGACGTCGGTGAATATTACGTGCAGCTCTTCGACGCCACTCTCGCCAACTGGGCCGGAATGGAGCCCCCCGTATGCACCATGGCCACAACCTGCGGACACGCCATAGCCATGGAGTTCAACGGCGACGTCTACTGCTGCGACCACTTCGTATTCCCCGACTATCTGCTCGGCAACGTGAGAACCAAAACCTTCGCCGACATGATGTTCAGCACCAAACAACGACGTTTCGGCGCCGACAAACGACGACTGCTGCCCGACAAATGCAAACAATGCCGGTATCTGTTCGCCTGCAACGGCGAATGTCCGCGAAACCGCTTCGCCATGACCGAATCGGGACAACCCAACCTAAACTATCTGTGCGAAGGCTATCTCCGATTCTTCGAACACGTCGCTCCATACATGGATTTCATGAAAGGCCAACTCGACAATCAAAGACCGCCCGCCAATATAATGGAGGCCATAAAAAACGGGGCAATCCGATAAGATTGCCCCGTCCGCTTTTCCAGCCGGCCGCTATTTAAGCTCGACCAAAGGAGTGCCCGTCATCTCGGCAGGCTGCGGAAGCCCCATAAGCTTCAGAACCGTGGGAGCCACATCAGCCAGAATGCCGTCCTTGACGCTCGCTACCCTTTCCGATACCACTACCACCGGAACCGGATTCAGCGAGTGTGCCGTATTGGGAGTGCCGTCCTCGTTAAGCGCATGGTCGGCATTTCCGTGGTCGGCAATCATCACCACCTCGTAACCGTTTCGCTTCGCAGCCTCGACAACCTTCGAAACACACTCGTCTACAGCCTTCACAGCCTTGACAATGGCCTCGTAAACCCCCGTATGGCCCACCATGTCGCCGTTAGCGAAGTTCAGACAGATGAAATCATACTTCTGCGTGTCGAGAGCTTCGGTCAGCTTGCCGGCAACCTCATAAGCACTCATCTCGGGCTGCAAATCGTAAGTCGCCACCTTGGGCGAGGCAACCAGAATGCGGTCCTCGTTCGAGAACTTCTCCTCGCGGCCGCCGTTCAGGAAGAATGTGACATGAGCATACTTCTCGGTCTCGGCAATGCGCAGCTGCGACAGACCCGACGACGATACATACTCGCCGATAGTGTTGGCCACGTTCTCCTTGTCGAACAGAATGTGAAGCCCCTTGAAATTGGCATCGTATGGAGTCATGCAGCAATAATAGAGCGGCAGCGTGTGCATACCCTGCTCGGGCATATCCTCCTGCGTGAGAACCATCGTAAGCTCGCGTGCGCGGTCGTTGCGGTAGTTGAAAAATATCACCATGTCGCCCGCCGAAATACGGCCCTCGGGACGACCCTCGGCATCCACCAAAACCACAGGCTTGATGAATTCGTCAGTAACACCCTCGGCATAGGACTCTTTCACCGCCGCAACCATATCGGTCGCCGGCTTGCCCTTGCCCTCCGTCAGCAGGTCGTAACCCTCCTTCACACGCTCCCAGCGCTTGTCGCGGTCCATGGCATAGTAACGGCCTACAACCGAACCTATCTTGACATTCGTGCCCGCAATGTGACTCTCCAATGCCTCGATGAATCCGGCTCCGCTCTTCGGGTCGGTGTCGCGGCCGTCCATGAAGCAATGAACATATGCGTGTTCGATTCCGTAATGCTCCGCAATGTCGCACAACTTGTAGAGATGCTCTATCGACGAGTGAACCCCGCCGTCCGAAACCAAACCCATGAAGTGAACCTTCACACCGTTCGACTTCGCATACTCGAACGCCGCAGCCACCTCGGGATTCTTCAGAATAGAACCGTCAGCACACGCACGGTTAATCTTTACCAAATCCTGATAAACCACGCGACCCGCTCCTATATTGAGGTGGCCGACCTCGGAATTGCCCATCTGACCGTCGGGCAAACCTACATTCTCGCCATCGGTGCGCAAATGAGCGTGAGGATACTGCTCCGTCATCTTGCTGATATACGGCGGATGAACCGTATAAATAACATCATCCTTCAGGTGGTCGCCTTCGCCCCAACCATCCAGAATCATCAATAAAACTTTCTGTGCCATAAAATATTATTCTTGTTTACTTCAACTTTTCCTCTATCAGTTCGACCGCCTTGTCGATTGCCGCCTGCAAACCCTCGGGATTCTTGCCGCCGGCCGTCGCGAAGAACTTCTGACCGCCGCCTCCGCCGCCGATAAGCTTCGCAGCCTCGCGAACCGCAGCTCCGGCATCGACTCCGCGTGCAACTATATCGTCGCCCAACATAATCATCAACGAAACCTTGCCCTCGTACTCCGAACCCGCCACAAACAGCAGATTACTGCTGCGCGAACGCAAACTGTAAGCCAAATCCTTGACAAACTCGCCGGTACGCGGCAGACGAATCGCAATCTTCAACACCCCGTCGCGCTCCTCGGCGTTCGAGAGTATCTTCTCCGTCCACGACTCCACCTGCTCCTTGCGCGCAGCATCCACCTCGCGGCTCAACGTCTCGTTGCTCTCCACAAGCTTGCGGATAGCCTGCACAATCTGAGGATTGCCCACAATCTCGGCAATTCCCGCAATCGTATCCTGCGCGGCATAGAGCAAATCCTCCGCCTTCTCGCCGGTAACCGCCTCGATACGCCGCACACCGGCCGAAATGGCAGTCTCGCTCACTATCTTGAAGAATCCGATATTGCCCGTAGCCGAAGTGTGGGTGCCGCCGCACAACTCAACCGACTCGCCGAAACGTACCATGCGCACACGGTCGCCGTACTTCTCGCCGAACAGCATCATGGCTCCCGCAGCACGGGCCTCCTCCTGCGTGGCATCGCGCTTCTCCTCGAGCGGCGAATTGGCCCGAATGGCGCGATTCACCAATCGCTCCACCTCGCGCAACTCCTCGCCCGTCATCTTCTGAAAATGCGAAAAGTCGAAACGCAAACCCGACGGCGAAACCATCGAACCCTTCTGCTCGACATGAGTGCCCAGCACCTTGCGCAAAGCGGAATGCAGCAGATGCGTCGCCGAATGGTTGTTGGCCGCAGACTGACGCTTAACGCCATCCACAACAGCACGGAATACCGCCGAAGGGTCGGACGGCGCCTTCGACGCAATGTGAACTATAAGTCCGTTCTCCTTTTCGGTGTCGATGATGTCTATACGTTCGCCGTCGCTCTCGATGTAGCCCGTATCGCCCACCTGACCGCCGGAATTGCCGTAAAACGGCGTGCGGTCGAATACCAGCTGATATGTCGTCTTGTTCTTGGCCTCGACCTTGCGCATACGCGCGATGCGGACATCGCACTCCAGCGTATCGTAACCCACGAACTCGGTGCTGCTCACCGTCAGATACTCCTGCCAGTCGTCGATGGTCTGCGCGGCCGCATTGCGCGAACGCGCCTTCTGGGCCTGCAACTCGCGTTCGAACTCCTCCAAATCGACATCGGTGCCGTGCTCGCGGGCAATAAGCTCCGTGAGGTCGATGGGGAATCCGTATGTATCGTAGAGCAAAAACGCATCCTTGCCCGAAATCTTCCCGCCGCCGGCCGATGCAATTAGGCCGTCGAGCATATTGATGCCCGTAGCCAGCGTGCGCAGGAACGACGCCTCCTCCTCCTCGATAACCTTTTCGATAAGGGTCTGCTGCGCCTTCAGCTCGGGGAACTGACCGCCCATCTGAGCCACCAGCACCGGAACAAGCTTGCAGATGAAAGGCTCGTTAAAGCCCAAATAGGTGTAGCCGTAACGAACCGCACGACGCAAAATGCGGCGGATAACATAACCAGCCTTGACATTCGAAGGCAACTGTCCGTCGGCAATCGAGAACGCAATCGCACGAAGATGGTCCGCAATGACACGCATCGCCACATCGACCTTCTCATCGGCTCCGTAACGTCTTCCCGACATGGCCGAAATGCGCTGAATAACAGGCTGGAATACATCGGTGTCGTAGTTCGACTTCTTGCCCTGCAAGATCATGCAAAGGCGTTCGAAACCCATACCCGTATCGACATTACGCGCAGGCAAAGCCTCGAGCGAACCGTTCGCCTTGCGGTTGAACTGCATGAATACCAGATTCCATATCTCGATGACCTGAGGATGTCCCGCATTCACCATCTCGCGGCCAGGCTTGAGGGCTATCTCGGCCTCGTCGCGAAGGTCGAAATGAATCTCGCTGCACGGTCCGCACGGACCCGTCTCGCCCATCTCCCAGAAATTGTCGTGCTTGTTGCCCTTAACAATATGGTCGGCAGGCAAATAACGACTCCAATATTCGTAAGCCTCGCTGTCGAACGGAACCCCGTCCTCCTCGCAACCCTCGAACACCGTCGCATACATACGCTCCTCGGGCAATCCGTATACCTCCGTCAGAAGCTCCCATGCCCAGCCTATCGCCTCCTCCTTGAAATAGTCGCCGTAAGACCAGTTTCCGAGCATCTCGAACATCGTATGATGATAGGTGTCATGACCCACCTCCTCGAGGTCGTTATGCTTGCCCGACACACGCAAACACTTCTGAGTGTCGGCCACTCGCGGATACTTGCGAGGTGCATTTCCCAAAAATATATCCTTGAACTGATTCATGCCGGCATTGGTGAACATCAGCGTCGGGTCGTCCTTCACCACCATCGGCGCCGACGGCACTATCGTGTGACCCTTACCTGCAAAAAATTCCAAAAATGCCTCTCTGATTTTTTTCGATTCCATATTCTATACAAAATTTTACGATCGCTACGTTTATCAATCGAGTTGCAAAAATACATATTTCTAACTAAATTTGCACGATAATTTACCGTTTTTTATGCCGATGAAGCAAAAAGTAGCACGCAAATTAGCCGACCTCAGCGAAGAAATAACACTGAGGCTGCGCATCTATTCCATCGTGCGAAAAGGTCTTATCGGTTTTATCCTCATATCGCTGCTCAACGTACTCTTCTCGCAGGTGTTCCAAACCCCAAAAATGTACGGCATAGCTCGCGACAATCATGAAGCCGTAATTAAATATCAACTAATGCGCGACAAAATAAGGGTCGCCGAAAGAAGACTCGCCGAAATAAGGCATCGCGACAACAGCGTCTACCGAACTCTCTTCTCCTCGGATACCCTCGCACTCGCTCCGCAACCTTATCCCGATTCCAAATACGAATCCCTGCAGCAGGACGAATACGCAGCTCTCATGACCGAAACCTGGCGCGAACTCGACGCCCTCGCTCAAGACCTCTATTATGAATCGGTGTCGTTCGACGAACTGCAGACACTCGCCAAAAACAAAGAACGACTCTCGTCGGCCATACCCGCAATATGGCCCGTGGACCGTCTGCAACTCCGCGCTCTGTACTCTTTCGGATGGCGGTTCCACCCCATCTACAAAAGCCGCAAATTCCACAAAGGAGTGGATATGGCCTGCGACAGAGGCGTGCCCGTATACGCCTCGGGCGACGCCGTGGTGGAATCCACCGACATCGGACAACGACGCAAGGGATACGGACAGCAAATTCTGCTCAACCACGAATTCGGATACAAAACCCGATATGCGCATCTGAGCAAAATACTCGTCAGCCCAGGCGACAAAGTAACACGAGGTCAGCTCATAGGCGAAGTCGGCTCCACCGGCGGCAGCACCGGACCGCACCTACATTACGAAGTCATATATATGGGTCAGGAGGTCAATCCCGTGAACTACTTCGACAAAAACATGACCGTGGACGAATACCGACGACTCATAGAGGAGATGAAAGACTCCGACCTCGAAGTACAATAACACTCCGCATAACGCATGGCGCAAAAATCCGGCATACAGAATCAGACCTCCCGAAAAAAGGAACGCAGGCAGAAAACCATCCGTCTGCTCACACGGGCTTTCGTATGGATCGGAGTCGCCGTTATCTATTATACAGGTTTCTCGCTGCTCTTCGACACCCCCTCCGAATACCGTATGCGACACTCCACCGACCTCATGCGCGAACAATACCGCATCCTCGAAGCCCGGTACGATTCGCTCGCAACCGTACTCGACAACATAGGCGAACGCGACCGCAATGTCTTCAATATCCTCTTCGAATCGAACCCCTACGACCTCGAAGCCGCATACGAAACCGAAAGACTCGAATACCGCAGCCGGCTGCTCTCCAAAAACAACCGTCAGCTCAGGCAGGAACTCTCCGAACGCACCGCCGCCGTCGAAGCGAAAATGACCGAACTCCAACTCTCACACACCGCACTCGCCCAAGAAATAGAAAACAAAGGCAGCGAAATGAACTACATTCCGGCCATTCAGCCCGTTATAAACAACCGCCTGTCTCTGCTGACCGCCGGCTACGGAACCCTCATGCACCCCTTCTACCGTTCACTCCAATCGCATCAGGGCGTGGACTACACCATCCCCGAAGGCTCGAGCGTATTCGCAACCGCCGACGGTACCGTAAAAGAGGTCTCGGGACGCAACTCGACCCTCGGTCAGAGCATAATCATCGACCACGGCAACGGCTACCAAACTCAATACAACCATCTCTCGCAATCGAAAGTGCGCAAAGGACAAAAAGTCCGACGAGGTGACATCATAGCTCTCTCGGGAAACTCCGGACTCTCGCTGTCACCACATCTACACTACGAAGTGCGCGTGAACGGTATGCGCGTGGACCCCGTTCACTACTTCTTCATGGAACTGTCGCCCTCGGAGTATCAACGCATAATACGCATATCGCAGTCGGGAATGCAATCCTTCGACTAAAAACCCTCCCGCCATGCTCAAACTCCTGCTGCTCGACTTCGACGGAACTGTTGCCGACACCCGACGCGCAAACACCCTCGCCTACATCGACGCCCTCGCCGAAGCAGGCATAACCCTCGACGAACAAACCTACACACGCAACTATTTCGGTATGCGGTGCGACGAATTCCTTACCAAAATCGGAATAGACTCCCCGCAACAACGACTACATATCCGCAAACGCAAAATCGAACTGTACCCCTCGCATTTCGACTCCGTATCACTCAATAAACCGCTCATGGCCTTCACCGACAACTTCCGACAGCACGGCGGAAAAGCCTTCATCGTCTCGACAGGCCACATCGACAATATATCCAACGTAATAAAACATCTCAAACTCGAAGGACGATTCGACCGCATAATCTCGGGCGACGATGTGTCAAATCCCAAACCCGACCCCGAATGCTTCATCACTGCCATGAATCTCGCAAACGCAACCCCGGAACAAACTCTCATATTCGAAGACTCGGATATAGGAATCGAAGCCGCACGCCGCAGCAATGCCGCCGTAATACGTATAACATTGTAAGTAATTACCTATTACAGTTCGAAGAACGTTTCAGAATGATGTCGGTTGCGAATTATTTTTCTTTTCATATTTACATTCCCTCCCCTCTCCCCTCCCTTTGGCAAAGGGAGGGGCAT
>JAFLRS010000063.1 GCA_022511355.1 Alistipes sp. | reverse complement strand
TCCCTCCCCTCTCCCCTCCCTTTGCAAAAGGGAGGGGTATCATGGTGCATTAAAGTCTGCTTATCGGGATTTTCAAAATACCTCTCTCAAAATCTTTATGGAACGCACCGCACGCACCGATTCCAGATGATAGGCATAATACTCCATCATGGCATCGAGAAACTCCACGCGCTGATTGCGGTTGAGTCCGATTTCGCCCAGAAACCGCACATCGCATTCGAGCAGGTCGCGGAATATCTCGGCATTGCGGCTGTTCATCATCTGACCGTGCGCAGGCGGCAGCAGCGTAAACGTGCCCTCGCGAATATCGAACACCGCACCCTCCGAATATAAATTGCCCGGGCTGAACCCCAAAAAACGGCTCAGATTGGCCAGAAACCACAGATGGAAATTGGCCGTTCCCTCCTCTATCGAGTCGAGTGCCTCGACCGAACCCCACACGAAATCGAAGAGCGGCATATTGGCTTCGCTCTCCTTCACGAGCCGATAGAGAACCTCGGCCATGAACAGCGCTACGGTCGATTTGCGCACGTCGAAGGGAAGGCTTCGCAGAACGATGCCGCTCCGCACCTCGCGGAAGCGGTGCATATCCATGCGCGACGACTCCAGACCCTCGAACTCCACGGCGAACATCGGCTGAAAAAGAGCCGCTTTCGAACCGTGACCGTGCGACGAACGTATACCCTGCACCATGTAGCTGCGACGCCCGCCGACATCGGTCAGCAGCTGTGCGACCATCGACGAATCGCCGTACTTCACCGTGTTCAGCACTATGCCGCGCGCTTTGTAACTCTTCATCGGCTATTTGGTGAAGATTGCAGCCACCCACCCGTCGCGGGTGCGTACTCCGTCGGGTTTTAATCCGTTTTGCAGTGCGCATCCGGTGATTGCGGCGGTGTCCTGTTCGAGAAATCCGCTCACGAAAAGACGTCCGCCCGACTCGAGCATCGAAGCGTAGGCCGCCATGTCGCGCAGCAGAATGTTGCGGTTGATGTTGGCCGCAATCACATCGTATCGTCGCCCCGCCACGCAGCGCACATCGCCCGCAAGCACCTCGGTGCGGTCGGCAGTGCCGTTGGCGGCGGTATTTTCGCGGCAGCTCTCCACCGCGGCATCGTCGATGTCCACGGCGTCGGCCTTTGCGGCTCCGCGCTTCACGGCCGTTATGGCCAAGACTCCCGTACCGCTGCCCATGTCGAGCATACGCAAGCCGCGGAGGTCGCTGTCGAGCAGCGCTTCGGTCATGAGGGCCGTCGTGGAGTGGTGACCCGTTCCGAAGGCCATACGCGGAACGATTACGATATCCATCTCGCCGAGTTCGGGGTGAGGAGCATGGAACGGCGCGCGGATGACCGCCCGGTCACCGATGCGCACCTCCTCGAAATTGCTCTCCCATACGGCATTCCAGTTCTGCGATTCGATTTGCACGTATCGGTGTCCGCTCACGCCGTACCGCTCCAACAGAGCATCGGCCTCATCCTTGCAGTCGGCCAAATCATCCTGACGGATGAACGCCTTCAGCAAACCGTGCGTCTGCTCGAAACTCTCGAACGGAAGTTCGGCCAGTTCGGCGGTCAGAATCTCCGCAAATTCGGTGTCGGCTGCGGGTATGTCGAGTTCAACGTAATTCATTTCACATTATGTTAAAAAATAACTATATTTGCAGAACCGTGTCCGCCGAACAAAGATAACTTAAAATTTCGGGAACAGACAAATTTATGAGACAAAATATCGACAGCTGGAACACCGCACGAAACGGTTACAGGACCTATCTGGTGGCCGAACGCAACTTCTCGCCCAATACGGTAATCTCCTATATGCACGATGTGGAGGAGTTCTCGCACTATGTTCTGCTGATGTACGACGCCGCTCCCGAACTCGTATCGCGGAGTATGGTCGAATCGTTCATGGCTTCGCTCTACGACCGCGGACGCGAAAAGAGTTCGCAGGCACGTATGCTGTGCAGTCTGCGCAGCTTCTTCAACTGGATGATTGCCGAAAACGGAATAGACAGTTCGCCGGCCGAATTCGTGGAGTCGCCCAAGTTCGGACGACGACTGCCCGATTCGCTCACCACCGACGACATCGACCGCATAATAGCCGCCATCGATTCTTCGACAGTCAAAGGTCTGCGCGACTGCGCCATGCTCGAACTGCTCTATTCGTGCGGTCTGCGCGTTTCGGAACTCGTTTCGCTGCGTTTGGGCGACCTCTTTTTCGGCGACGGCTATATCCGCGTGACGGGCAAGGGCAACAAACAGCGTCTGGTACCCGTAAGCGACAAGGCCCGCGACCGCGTGCAGATATATCTGGATGCGCGGCGTTCGCCCGACTCCGACACCGATATTCTCTTTCTGAACAATCGCGGACGGGCTCTTACGCGCGTGATGGTCTTCACCGTGATTCGCGATGCGGCACGCATGGCCGGAATCGACAAACACATAAGTCCGCACACCTTCCGTCATTCGTTCGCCACCCATCTGCTCTCGGGCGGAGCAGGGATACGTCAGGTGCAGGAGATGCTGGGACACGAAAACATCTCGACGACCGAAATCTACACCCATCTCGACGAACGTCGTCTGCGGGCGACCATGGAGCGGCTCGACCGAACGGAATTCGAAGATTAATCCCCTCTTATCCGCTCCCGCCCTTTGCTAAAATCCAAAAAAAAATGTATTTTTGTAGGTAAAACCTTTTGCAAATGAAAATCCTGAAAATACCCTTTATCGAAGGACTGGAAAATATGTCGTTCGGGGAGTTGGGCGAGGCTCTCGAATCGCACGGCGTGCGTCAGGGCATAGACTGCGCTCCGTGGAGCGAATTCCCCTACCGTCCGATAGTGTCGTTCGACGCCGCTGCGAGCCGTACTCACCTGTTCGTGCGGTTCTTCGTGCGCGGACTCGGAATCAAGGCCCTCTACGCCGAGGACAACGAACCCGTATGGCAGGACAGCTGTGTGGAGCTTTTCACAGGCGACCCCGACGGCAACGGCTACCGCAATTTCGAGATGAACTGCATAGGCACGCTTCTCTCGTCGCATCAGCGGGCACGCAAGGTCGATGTGGTGCGCATAACCCCCGAAGAGGCTGCAACCGTCATACGTCACACCTCGCTGCCGCGCGAAACTTTCACCGAAAAGGAGGGCATTCATCAGTGGACGGCCGCCATGGGAGTGCCGTTCACGCTTTTGGGCTTCGGCGAGGGCGAGCGTCCGCAGACTCTGCGCGCGAACCTCTACAAGTGCGGCGACGCTACCTCCATACCTCACTACGTAACATGGTCGCCCGTTGATACCCCCAAACCCGACTTCCATCGTCCCGAATTTTTCGGAACACTCATATTCGAATAATCATCAAGAACCATAAACTATCATGAACACAGCAGAACTTCAATCAATCGTCGCGCAATTCCGCATCGAAGGCGCAGTTGCCGAAATCAAACCCCTCGGCGAGGGATTCATCAACGACACGCTCATAGTGAAAACCGAAGGCGACGCTCCCGATTACATCCTTCAGCGCAAAAACCACAACATCTTCCCCGATGTGCCCGCAATGATGGACAACATAGTGGCAGTTACCGGCCATATCCGCAAAAAGGTGGAGGCGGCAGGCGGAGATCCGCTTCGCGAAGTGCTTACCGTGGTCTTCACCCGCGACGGCAAACCCTATTACATCCATGAAGGTCAGTTCTGGACCATGTGCCTCTTCATCGAGGGTTCGGTGACCTACGACCGCGCCGACACACCCGCACTCGCACGCAAAGGCGGTGAAGGTATCGGCAAATTCCAGTCGCAGCTGGCCGACTTCACCACTCCGCTGGCCGAAACCATCAAGGGATTCCACAACATACGATTCCGTTTCGAACAGTGGGACGCTTCGCTCGCCCGCGATGCCGCAGGCCGCTGCAAAGAGCTTCGCGAAGAGATTTCGTGGATAGAATCACGCCGCGAAGAGATGCTCGCATTCTGGTCGCTCGTCGAGAACGGAACCATTCCCATGCGCGTAACTCACAACGATACCAAAATCAGCAATATCCTCTTCGACAAGAACGGCGAAGTACTCTGCGTCATCGACCTCGATACCGTTATGAGCAGCACCTCGCTCAACGACTTCGGCGATGCAATACGCTCCTACACCAACACCGGCGCCGAAGACGACCGCGACGTGAACAACGTGGCTATCGACATGAAGATGTTCCGCGCCTACACCGAAGGCTTCCTTTCGCAGCGCAAAGGCACGCTTACGCAGTCGGAGCTGGATTGGCTCGCATTCTCGGCCCGCTACATAACCTACGAACAGGTCCTCCGATTCCTGATGGACTACATCGACGGCGATACCTACTACAAAACAGCCTATGCCGAACACAATCTCGTCCGCACTCATGCGCAGTATGCACTGCTCAAGAGCATCGAAGAACACTACGATGAAATGTGCGGCATCGTGAAATCGCTCTGACGGGATTTTGCGTCCAAAAAAACAGGAGTGTCCTGAAGACACTCCTGTTTTTTTGCCTCTTGCCGTCGCCTTATACTATGTGCTGCATCTCTATAAGCCGCGCATATATGCCGTTGGCAGCCACCAGTTCGGCATGAGTACCCTGTTCGGCTATGCGTCCCTCGTCGATTACGATGATGCGGTCGGCATCGTAGACCGTACTCAGACGATGGGCTATGACTATCGATGTGCGACCCTTGAGCAGTTTGTTCAGAGCCTCCTGAACCAACATCTCGCTCTCGGTGTCGAGTGCCGATGTGGCCTCGTCCAGAATCAGAATTTCGGGGTTCTTCAGCACGGCGCGGGCTATGCTCAGACGCTGACGCTGACCTCCCGACAACTTCGCTCCGCGGTCGCCGATATTGGTGTCGTAACCCTCGGGCGTCTCGGTGATGAACTTGTCGGCATTGGCTATCTTCGCCGCCTCGACAATCTCCTCGTGCGAAGCCCCCAGACGACCCATCGCTATGTTGTTCTCTATCGAATCGTTGAACAGAACCGTATCCTGCGTGACGATGCTCATCTTCGAACGCAGACTCTCCTGCGTGTAGTCGCTCACCGGACGGCCGTCGAACAGCACGCTGCCGTCACGCACGTCGTAAAAGCGCGGTATGAGTTCGCTCAATGTGGACTTTCCGCCTCCCGACGGACCTACCAGAGCCACCGTCTCGCCCTTGCGCACCTCGAACGAAATGCCGTCGAGTACTTCGCGCATACCGTCGTAGGAGAAACGCACGTTGCGGAACTCTATCTTCTCCTTCAGTCCTTCGAACTCTTCGGCATCGGGACGGTCATTGATTTCGGGGCGGGCGTCGGTCACGGCGAAGATGCGTTCACCCGCAGCCACACCCTGATTGATGTTGGCGAACTGGTCGATGAACGACCTCACGGGACGCGTAATCTGCGAGAATACGGCTATGAAGGTTATGAATCCGGCCGCACTGAGCGAACCTTTCATCACGAGCGAGCCTCCGAATACGAGTATGACGGCCACGGCCAGAATGCCCAGAAATTCGCTCATGGGCGAGGCCAGCTGCTGACGGCGTGCCATCCACAGCATAAGACGCGTGATTTCGGCATTGAGCGAATGGAACTTCTCCTTGATGTAGTCGGCGGCGTTGTAGGTTTTTATGATTTTGACCGCCGAGAGCGACTCCTCCATCACGCTGACAAGCTCGCCCAACTTGCGCTGACTGCGGCTCGCGGGGTGACGCAGACGCTTGACGATGCTTCCGATGATGATGCCCACCACCGGCAGAAAGAATATCGAAAATACCGACAGCTCCCACGAAATGTTGAGCATCAGCACCAAATAGCCGATAATGAGGAACGGCTCGCGGAAAGCCACCTGCAGGGTGTTGGTTATGCAGAACTGCACCACCATCACGTCGGAGGTTATTCGCGATATGATGTCGCCCTTGCGCTGGTCGCTGAAGTAACCCACGTTCATGCCTATGATGTTGTCGTACATGGTGTTGCGCATACGCTGCACGGTGCGGTTGCGCATCGACTCGACCGTGTACGAACTCAGATAGCGGAACAGATTGCTCAACATATTCACCGCTATGAGTATTCCGGCCAGCAGAGCCAGTACGTAAGGCATACGGAAGTCGGTTCCGAAAATGCAGGTGTACAGATAGTTGAGAGTGTCGGTCATAGCCCCCTCGCGCAACGAGAATTCGGGCATCTCATAGACCGGACGATAGGCATAACCCTCGGCGAACATGGTCTTGAGAATGGGGGTTATGAGAGCGTATGTGACCGTGTTGAATATGGCGTGCAGCACCGCATAGAAGAAGTAGGGCACGGCATAACGGCTTATGGGTTTGGCGAATCCGAGCAGTCGGATATAGGTCTTGAGCATTGTTCAGCTGTTTTCGTTTGATTTTAGCCTCGGGGTTCTGAATCCGCCCTCCTGCGCGAACTCCTCGACCGCCTGCAGAAAACGGCTGACGGTCTCGGCCATAGGAATGAACGATTTGCCTCCCGCGGCGTTGCGGTGACCTCCGCCGTTGAAGTATCGGCGTGCGAAGGTGTCCACATCCACATCTCCGCGCGAACGGAACGATATGCGGATATAGTCGGTCGATTCGATGAAGATTGCCGACATCTTCATCTTCTTGATTGTGAGCGGATAGTTTACGAATCCCTCGCTGTCGCCCTGACGGAACCAGAATCGGCGCATCTCCTCTTCGGTGAGGGTCATGTAGGCGACCGTACCCTTGCGCAGACTGCGCATCTTGCGGTTTATGACATATCCGAACAGACGTGCGCGTCCCTCGGTGAAGGAGTTGTAGACCTTGTTGTAGATGGCCGGAATGTCGATGCCGGTTTCGGCCAGCACCGCCACCGCACGGTAGAGTTCGGGCGTGAGGGCCGAAAACGAGAAGTTGCCCGTATCGGTCATCATGCCCACGTAGAGCTGTTCGGCCACCTCGCGGTCGAAGAACGAGGTTCCGAATATGGTTTCTATTATCTTGTAGACCAGAAAGGCGGTACTCGATGATTCGGGATGCGAGAATACGATGTCGAAATCGTTGTCGGGCGAGGGATGGTGGTCCACCAGTATGCGTGTGGCCGACTCCTTTTCGCGTATGGCCGAACTGAGCTGTTCGAGCCGCGAAAGGGTGTTGATGTCGGCGCATACCACCACGTCGGCTTCGGCGACGACCTTCAGAGCCTCTTCCTCGCGGGTCTTGAAGGTTATAATCTCTCCGATTCCGCAAAGCTCGTCCAAAAAGTAGGGATATTTGTTGGGGACTATGCATCGTGCCGTGTGTCCGCAGCGGACGAACATCGCACGCAGAGCCAGCGACGAACCGAGTGCATCGCCGTCGGGATTGGTGTGCGAAACTATCACCACATTGTGCTTCCGCTCATCCTCGAGCAACCGGCGCAATAACGATATGTTCTCTTCCGACAGATTCATAATCACCGCAAAGATAATAAAAAAATGAGGAACGCAAAATCGGTTCCTCATCTTGTCATCGGTTTTCGAACAGCATACGGCCGTCGCGGGCGTCGAGAAGCACCGTGTGTTCGCGGTCCACCGACCCCTCCAGAATCCGTTTCGAAAGTTCGTTTATCACCTCGTGCTGTATGGCCCTCTTCACGGGACGGGCGCCGTATACGGGGTCGAATCCGGCAGCCGCAATCGCATCGCGAGCCGCTTCGGTGTACTCCAGATGCACGCCGTTGGCCGACAGCATACGCTGAACCTCACCCAGACGTATCTCCACGATGCGCGCTATCGAATCGCGGTCCAACGGTTCGAAAATCACCGTCTCGTCGATGCGGTTCACGAACTCGGGCTTGAGCGAACGTTTCAACAGTTCGGTCACCTCCTCCTTCGTCCGTTCCACCGTCCCGGAGTCGAGCGAACCCTCCTCGAGCGCACGGGCGAAACGCTCGTGAATAATCTGCGAACCCAAATTCGACGTCATGATTATTATCGTGTTGCGGAAATCGACCGTTCGGCCCTTGTTGTCGGTCAGACGGCCGTCGTCGAGCACCTGCAGCAAAATGTTGAACACGTCGGGATGAGCCTTCTCGATTTCGTCGAGCAGCACCACCGAATAGGGCTTGCGTCGCACCGCTTCGGTAAGCTGTCCGCCCTCGTCGTAACCCACATATCCCGGAGGCGCTCCCACCAACCGCGAAACGCTGTGACGCTCCTGATATTCGCTCATGTCGATGCGGGTTATCATGTTGTCGTCGTTGAACAGAAACTCCGCCAAAGCCTTCGCCAGCTCGGTCTTGCCGACGCCCGTCGTCCCCAGAAATATGAACGAACCTATGGGTCGGCGCGGGTCGCTCAAACCGGCACGCGAACGTCTTACGGCATCAGATACCGCCGCTATGGCCTCGTCCTGACCCACCACGCGCTTGTGAAGCTCCGATTCCATACTCAAAAGCTTCTCGCGTTCGGAAGCCAGCATCCGCTGCACCGGAATGCCCGTCCAGCGCGACACCACCTCGGCAATGTCCTGCGCATCGACCTCCTCCTTTATCATGGAGACTCCGCTGCCCGCCGCCTCGGCACGCAAATCGTCGATTCGCTTCTGAGCCTCCGCAATGCGGCCGTAGCGAATCTCGGCCACGCGGCCGTAGTCGCCCTGACGCTCCGCCTGCTGAGCCTCGATGCGAAGATGTTCAATCAAATCCTTGTTCTCCTGTATGCTGTTCAGCAAGTCACGCTCGCCCTGCCACTTCGCACGCAGTTCGCGGTCCTTGCCGCGCAGCGACTCCAACTCCTCGCCGAGACTCTTCATCCGCAGCGTGTCGCCGTCGCGGCGAATGGCTTCGCGTTCGATTTCCAACTGACGTATGCGCCGTTCGAGAGAATCTATCTCCTCCGGCACGGAGTTCATCTCCAACCGCAGACGCGATGCCGCTTCATCCACGAGGTCGATGGCCTTGTCGGGCAGGAATCGCGACGTTATGTAGCGGTGCGACAGCTCTACCGCCGCCACAATGGCTTCGTCCTTGATGCGCACGCGATGATGATTTTCATATCGTTCTTTGAGGCCGCGCAGTATCGAAACGGCATCGGCGGTCGAAGGCTCATCGACCATGACCTTCTGAAAACGGCGCTCCAGAGCCTTGTCCTGCTCGAAATATTTCTGATACTCGTCGAGAGTGGTGGCTCCTATGGTGCGAAGCTCGCCTCGCGCGAGGGCGGGCTTCAGTATGTTGGCCGCATCCATCGCTCCGCCCGACTTGCCGGCTCCAACCAACGTGTGAATCTCGTCGATGAACAAAAGTATCTCGCCGTCGCTCTCCACTACATCCTTCACCACCCCTTTCAGACGCTCCTCGAACTCGCCCTGATACTTCGCGCCCGCAATGAGGGCTCCCATGTCGAGCGAATAGACCGATTTCGATTTCAGATTCTCGGGAACGTCGCCGTCCACTATGCGGTGTGCAATGCCTTCGGCTATGGCCGTCTTGCCCACACCGGCCTCGCCCACCAGAATGGGATTGTTCTTCGTGCGGCGGGACAATATCTGCAATACGCGGCGAATCTCCTCGTCGCGGCCGATTACCGGATCGAGACGACCCGAACGGGCCGACTCATTCAGATTTACGGCATATCTGTCAAGTGCTTTCTCTTCCATATATTTATTCGGTTTTGTGTGAGTTTTGTTTTTTTGTGCTGCACGGGCAAATAGTCTGCCGTTCGGAGGTTTGTGTCATGATGTCGTGCAGGAGGTGACAAGCAGGTATGCAGTTCGGCCGAAATGTCAGCGGCGACTGAATTTTCGTCATATTTGTCATCTGCGGTCGCAATGATTGTCAGTACGGACAAAGTTCGGAACGAGAGGTCTTATGGCATCGGATTTGTTGTAGAGAGGGTATCTGCGTCGAAAAACTGCACGGCGCAGTGAGGTTTCTTCATTTATTTAAGTTTGGGTTAGTAGTT
>JAFLRS010000062.1 GCA_022511355.1 Alistipes sp. | reverse complement strand
TTTGGCGTCGGTTCGCCTTGCGGAGAGTTTTGGCAGCACCTTTTGCGGTCAAAAGCGACAAAAGAAATTTGCGGCCAAAAGGTGCAAAAACATCTCCTTCCGCAACTCTCAAAAAAAGGTCTGACTAAAATTTAGTCAGACCTTTTTCCGATTCAAATTCCGTTCGCCGATTCCGGAACAGAACTACTCCTCCACCGTAAGAACAGAACCGGCAACGTCATAGTACGTTATCTCTCCGTTGGCGTTGATCTCTATCTTCTTCGTGCCCTCAGGCAAAGCCTCACTCTCAATCTCGGGCGTATTCGGACCGTCTACCTTGCAACCGGTGAACGTTACATCTACATTACCCTTGATCTCAATCGTGAACGGCGCCTTGAACGTACAACCATCAAAGAGCGTCACAGCCTCTACATCGCAGGTGCTTCTCTTCGAAGCATCATCATCGGATGAACCGACATTGGCTCCCGTCTCGAATATCACATTCGTATACGTTACACTCTGCCAACCCGCACCCGGCGCAGTGTATCCGCGCAGGTTCGAATGCCTAACCGTGAGCGTTACGCTCTCGGGAGCAATCTTCTTCGGCCATACGTTTCCGGTCTTCTCTTCCAAATTATCGAGCGCAATCGTGCGATATACATCGTAAACCGATATGTCTTCAAGAGTTATCGACTTCATGCACTCGTTGGGCGACAGACAGATACCCGTATATGCATACGGATTTCCGCGTACCGTCAAGTTCTTGAGCGTGGTCTCGGCACTCTTATCCCAATCTGCAGGCATATCGGGACTCGAGAACTGACTTCTGTCGCACGACGATATCTGTACGGCACAGTCATTCTCGCCCGTAACTCCGCGGACAGAAAGTATATAGTCATGTCCGTCCAATTCGACGGCACCTACACGCATTCCGACTGCACCCGACTCCTTATCCCAGTTGATTTCATAATCGTTGGGCAGATTCCACATGACCTGTTTATACACACCGGTACTCGTGAACATCTCGGCACGGTAAGTTCCGTACCGCTTGTAGGACGTTGCATTACCCACAAGATTGGAGCGAATATTCACATAGTCCGCAAACCAGTTGTTCAGCACCGGCAGAACATCTACAGGCGCATTGTCGATATCCACGACTCGACCCGACATTACGTTGTTGCTGTCGGCCACTATATCGCACGCAAAGTCGATTATCTGACTGCCTGAAAGCGAATTGTCGCTCACTTTCTCTACATAATTCTTCATTCCGGGACTCTCCTCGAGGCTGTCGCCGCCGAATTCACCGCCCACCAAATTGTGAACGTATGAAGAGTACGAAACAATCCACGAGAAACCGTAAACCCAATCTGCCGTATAGCCATTCTTATCGAACTTGCCCAACTGCATTACGTCGAACGGCTTGAAGTGGTCGGACAAGATGGTCGTATTGAAGATTTTGTTACCCGTTATACTTTTCATCTTGACCTTGCTGTCAGTGTTTATCTTACTGGAGTTCTGCCAATCTTCGCTGGTGTATGCCAGATAATAGTTGCTGATACAGCCCACAATGCCGCCCGTGGTACGATAACCGTCGATATTCAGGTTGCGCACCTCGCAGTCGGTAACGCTGCCGCTGGCATTGTACAGACCTACGATACCGCCGGTATTGACTCCGCGAGCATACGTTCTGTTCTGCTTGCCGGAAGCCGTTTTTGCAGCGTCTCCGCGGAACATCGGCACATTCTCGATTTTTCCGCCATCGACAACGCAATTCCTGATGTTGATTTCAGTACCTTCTTTGCTGTCTTTGCCTTTCACGCCGATAGCCGCACCTGCAATACCGCCGACACAGTTGTTTCCGTAGATATTGACATTGCTGAGCGTGAGGTTCTCCACCGTCGCCGTACCGCCAATCTGACCGAAGAAGCCGCGCGCACACCACTGAACCGCCTCAAACGGACCGCCGGCACCTATCTGCAGAGATGCAGGGTGTACGTTTATCGAGAAGCGTTTGGTCGTCAGGTTGCTGACCGTATGACCGTTGCCGTCGAAATGTCCGAAGAATCCGCGGTGCGTCTTCTTATCGGTATGAGTCTCGTTGGAGTTCTTGTTGTTCGAACCGTTCTCGCCAAGCATCTCCAGCGTCTGCTCCATCTTGCAGTCGAAACCGATACTGAGCCACTCGATGCCGCTCAAGTCGATATCAGCCACCAACTTAACATTGGCAGGGTCGGGATTACCGGATTCATTCTGACCGACAAAGTGGAAGTTGTTGAATTCAGGCCATGTCTGACCCTTGCCCGGATTGTGACCCACATTGGTATCCTGATGGGTCGCTCTCAAAATCCTGTTCTTGAGCGCCAAAGCCTCCTCATACTCGGGAGTTCCCTCTTCAAGGCCCTTCGTGGGGTCGGGAATACCCTTGAAATAATACGGGGCGTCGCTGTCTCCGAACGAGTGTTCGGTACCATCCTCATCATAATACTTAATCGGAGTCTTTTTCTTTACGCTCTCTCCGACTATCGTTCGATTAATGTCGTCCCTGTACAAAAGGTCGCCGTTCACCATCTGCTGGAACCAGAGCAGACCGTTTACGTTCGAGATAAGGATTTCGTCATTCTCGGCATCGTAGAATACGCCGCCGTCAAGTCCGTTAAGCGGACCGCTCCACGAAACCTCGGTATCCTCATAGAAACCGTTGTAGTCGCCCGCATAAATCGGGTCGAGCTTAATCTCGAATGCTACATCCGTCGTCAGAATATTGCCCACGATATTGGTACGCCAGTTTCGGGTAGCGGGAACATCGACAATATCGACAATCTGCTTCTCATTAGCGCCCATCTTGTCCGTCGCAATCCATACGCGCACGCGGTCGAATACCGAACGGTCGTATGCATTGCTCTCGGGATTGCGGTTGCTCGCCGCAAGCACATAACACATCGACAGATATTTGAATGTCTCAGTCTCCTCGTTGTTTTTATCCAATCCGGCATACGGGAGATAGTTGTCCTTATCATCATCATAGATTTTGACACGCAGGAACTCCTCCCATTCATAGGTGCGCTGCAGATTCTCCGCAAATATCGAACCGGTGGCGATGTCGCTGAAAAGCGCCGCATCACTTACAGCCCAGTTGTGGTCGGGATGCGATTCGGCCCACGTCGAGTTGGCATAGGCCGGAATAAGCGCCCAACCGTACTCCAAAGCGGAATAGTTGTCTTTGGTCTTCTCCGTCTCGATTCTGTCCTCCACGACATTCAGATAACGCGGAGCGGATGCAATCTGAATGCGGGTATAGGCATAATTCATCTCCGCATCCTGAACTATCGTCTCGTAATCGTAACCCGTCGTGCCCACATTCACCTGCGCCAAAGGACGATAGAGGTATATCACCCGATTGTTTATCGACTTGCTCGTTATCGACAACTCCTCCACCTTGCAGAAAGCATCACGCATTTCGTCGTTGTTAGGCGTAGATGACGCATTGATGTCATCGGCGTCAGTAACGGAGTCTATCTCGGTATAGTGAATCTGAACCTTGGTAAGGTCGTGAATGTCGTAAGCCTTGCAAGTGCTGTTCTGCGCCCAGAATGCAATCTTGTAGGTCTTGCCGCGCCTGACGGTCAGAGTAATCTTCTTGGGGAATGTAGTTACCTCTTCATAGGTCTGACCCGCACCAAGCTCCGTTCCGTCGGGAAGAAGGCAGGAATCCTCGCCTCGCTCCACCTGACCGAACTCGGGAAGAAGATTGCCCTCCGCATCATAAACGGCATAAACCAATACGTCGGCCTTCGTACCGTCGCTGATGTGAGATTCCGAATAGTTTACCTTTCCGGATACATTGCCGGCTGCACGGGTCGCACGGGCAACTCCCGGAAGACTCTCGGGCTGAATACTGAATGTCACAGCGACATATTCGCTGTTGTCGGCCCCCGCTTCATCCAACGGGTCCTGCTGGCAGGCAACAGTCAGCAGCGACACCGCAGCTGCAAACAGACCGAATATATTGAATCTTATATTGTGTCTCATAATTGAAAATTCACTGGTTAATCTTCTTTTTGCGACCACTCGCTACTCTCCTTGTCTTTGTCGCTGTCGCCGCTGCCGCTGTCATAGTGGTAATGATCTCCGTCGTAGCTCGGCGAAAGGTCTATCCACAAGGAAAGCGCACGCGGGTCGAACAGCGAGCTGTCAGAATCTCCGTTGATTCCGCCCAGAATGTTGGTGCGCCAGTTGCGCTGAACAGGCACGACAGGAATCGTGAATCTCACAGGAGCAACCACTTTATTCGTCGCCGCCTCATCCTCATAGATGTATCCCTCTCCGTCCTCAACGAACTCCGCAAGATAGAACTTGAGTTCATCTATGGCAAAACCGCCGCCGACTCCCGAATCGCCCGTATACGCTGCGGTGGGAGCAAGTACATAACACATCGACAAATACTTGAAAATCTCGGTGGAAACCTTTTTGCCCGCCTCTTCGGGCTGCTCCTCGAGATATGGCAGATAATCCGGTTCTTCCGTCAATTTTACATACAGGTACTCTTTGTTATTATCCTTCGAGGTCAGCCATTCCGCAAATTGGGCTCTGTCTGCCTCCGTATCGGCAGGATATGCCTCCGGATGACCGTCGCCGCCCATATATGCCGGCAGTACGGCCCAATCGTAAACGACATTTCCATCGAAATCATCGGTTCTCGTCACCTCGCCCGTAAGCACATTCAACCGGTTGTGAATGCCGCGCATCACAATCTTCGAATAAGCATAGTTGTTGCCGTATTCAACCTCCTCGTTGTAATCCCAGCCGGCAGTTCCGACATTAATCTGCGCCAGCGCACGTTTGAGAACCACTCGCTCGGTCACTCCTATCTGGGCCGTGAAGGTGTAAACCTGACAAAATGCATCGCGAGTCTCGTCGTTGTTGGCGGCAAGAGCGCCGCTTCCGGCAGTGTAGTCTACAACCACAGCCTCGAGGTCCTTGCTGTCATAGGCCGTACAATCCTTGTTCTGAGCCCAGAAGCCGATTACATACTCCTGACCGCGCATCAGACGCAATGTAAGAGTCTCTCCTGCTTCGCTTCGCAAATTCTCCGTCGAAGGCAGAAGAGCCTGACCCTCGCCGAGACCCTCCGTACCATCTCCGTACTGACTCAGCAGACGGTATTGACCGTTCCACGTCTGCGTGTTGTCATACTCCTTGACATATACCGCATACACGACCTTGTCTATAAGATGGCCGTCGCTGACAGTACGATTCTCGGATGCAGCAACAGCATCACTCCCCGCACGCGAACTGACCATATTGCTCTCCGACGAAAGCAAAAATGTTACGGAAACCTCCTCCCCTCCGACTTCCGGACCGGGAACGACCGTCTCCCTGTTCAGCGTGCAAGCAGTTGCATACAGGCACCCTGCGACAAGTAAGATTTTTTTAAGTCTGTCTTTCATTGTTAATTATTTTTAAGTTTCTATTCTTTTTATACTTAATCGTATCACGGAAATATATTGTGGTCGCCATCAAAACCCGGGTCGATGCCCACACCGCCATTGGCATTCATCGAAAGGAATGCTCCACGCAGCACCGTGTGGTAATCGCGGCGAATAGGTATCATTATCGTCTGCGAATTGGAAACCGGCTCTCCAGCCGTGTCGAAAACCGCTATCTGCGCCTGAACATGACCGTCGGGAATATCGTTGATGAAAACATAGTCGAATCCCATCGAGGCCTCCTCCTCGCCCGTAATCGTCATGCGCGTCGTAAAACGATATCCGCTGTTCGACGCAATGTCGTCGTAAACCGCATTGTAGCCGTTGGGATAGTAATAGGGATACGAAATCACTACATCGTAATCCTCTATCTTCGCCCGCGTCTGCAAATTGCGACGCACCGTCTCGCGGTCGAGAAACTCCGCAAGGTCGGTAGTCACAAACTCGAATTTGCCCATCGGACGACGCATCTCCACCTCGCAAATACGCTCCTCGGGGAATTCCGGCTCCTCGGGAAGCTCAAAATCCACACGGCCGCGGAATCCGTCACGGTAGTCGGTGCTGCCTCTGTAATTGCCGTCGATGATGCTTACACCGCGCAAATCCGACGCCTCATAAAACGGAACACTGCCGGAATCGGAAAGCAACTGGCTCCATACCACCACCTCATAACTTCCGCCGGGCAACTCTATGTTCACCTCGCAATCATAACCCTCGGCCGCATCGCGCGTGAAATTGTACTCGGCTACGCAATTCGACATATTGCCGCTGCTGTAAAACTTCACCCGAACATCCATCAGCGACGACAATACCGTATTGTCGTATACCGACGTGGTTCCCGGATGCAAAGTATCGAAATCGGAATCGGGATACATCTCCACCGGATACTCGTCCTGCTTGGGGTCGTACAAATGCTCCCAAACCCAGAAATCGGGCTCATAATGCAATTGCAGCGTTATATAATTGGGCTGCTTGTTCATCTCCGGCCACTGATGCACATGGCATCCGCCGAACGACAAGGCTGCAACCGCCAATACATATTTATATAATATACGCATCATTTGCGACCTCCTTTCTTATAAATCCGCGCACGGCGTGCCCAGTCGAACGTATAGGCCAGCGTAACCGCAGCCTGGTCCAACCCTATATACGTCTTCTGACGACGGTCAGCCAACTGTCCGTCCTTAACATCGGGAGTATTGTCGAACACGTCGTAATCCAACGGATAGATGCCCGCTCCGACCGTGAACTCCATCTTCCAGCGGCGGTTGCGGCTGATGTGCGTGCGGTAACCGAGGCTCAAACCGCCGCCCAAAGCCGGCGTGCGTCCGCGGTAGTCCTGATAACGGTACTTGCCGTCGAAAGCGAAATTGTAGTAACTCAAACCAAGATGCGCTCCGAGGAAAAATCCGTCATTATACAAAAACATACCGTCATCCTTCACCGTGAACCATAAACGGAACTCCGGCTGCACCGTGAAATTACGGAATTTGATTGTCGATTTGAAATAGTCCACCGCCGAATAGTAAACAGGCAGCGTGAATGACCAGTGCGGCGCAATGTCCAACTCGCAAGCGACATTCGCCATCAGCATACCCAAACCGGCAAGATTCGTCTTGAGATAAATGTGAGGCATCCACATCCGCTGAGGCGAAGAACCCGCAATCAACGGTGCTTCAGATAATGAACAGGGACTAAAAACAGGAGCGGAGGGGGGGGGTGAAACCGGCTGCATACGATAGTATTCGAACTCCGCCGCACCATAGCGCAAATCGCGCAAAACAGGCGCCTTGAGCAACTCCCACGCCTTGCCGCCATGCATCTTCTTCAGCTTAAGCAGGCGCGCGTCGATATGACGTCCGTTGAACCACGGCACAATGGCCGCCCCTTCATCGATGATACTCAAAATCTCGTCGCGGTAGCGCATATCCGACGCAGCAACCTCCCTGCGGAATTCGTCCCACGGAATATCGCTGGAATTAGAATTGATAATGCTGTCGGGAATGGTCATATATTCTCCGACCAACGCCTTGAACGTCCGCAAACGATTCTCGCTCAACCAACAGTTGAATTCATATCCGCCGTCGGGCGACGCCGTGCCACGAAATCCGACCCCCGTTATGCGCATCAGCGAATCCTCAGCCGCATTCTGCAAAAACGAGCGTAAATCCGAAATGCGGGAAACATTGTCTACATATGTCGAATCTACCTCGGGTCGATTAATAACATACCGTATGCGGAAACTCTCCTTATTTTGTGCATACGATGCGCTTATCCCCGCAATAAGCGTGAATATCAATAATATAAATCCTTTACTATTTCTCACAGTCATTTCATGCCCAACCCTTGGGCGGGCGCAAAGTTAATCATTTTTTTCGGATATTTAACGAAATGCAACAACAAATTATTACTATTTGCTATGGCAACCGATATTTTATTTACCCAATCGTCTTACAATGACGCCGCCATCGGCCTCCGTTTTTTTTGGACTATTCGCGAAAAACAACTATCTTTGTTTAATATAAGGCTATTATATATTTTAATGTACCAAGTTTACGGAACGTTTTACAATGATGTCAGTAGTGAGATATTTTTATTTTCATATTTACATTCCCTCCCCTCTCCCCTCCCTTTGCAAAAGGGAGGGGCATCATGGTGCATTAAAGTATATAATCGCATAACATAATCAAAAACAACCGATACCATGAAAATCTCGACAATCGAAGATGTACAACGGCTTATCGACGACTGCGTGGTCGAAAATACCTCGCTCGAATACAAGGCCGGAATAGACCTCAACGGCAAAAAAGACTGGCGACGAGAACTCGCCAAAGACGTAAGCGCCATGGCCAACGCCAACGGAGGTACCATAATCTTCGGTCTGTGCGAAATCAAAGAGGAGGGCAAACCCGCCCTGCCCGGAGCCATTACTCCGCTCGACTCGACCGTAATCTCCAAAGAAAGACTCGAACAGGTCATTTACTCCAACATCAGCCCCAAAATCGAAGGCATCGAAATAACCTCCCTCCCGGCCGACCTGCGCAACCCAAAAGACGTCATCTACATAGTAAACATCCCGCAAGGCAACACCGCTCATCAAAACACCATAAGCCGCAAATACTACAAACGACGCAATACCACCATCGACGCCATGGAGGATTACGAAATACGCGACATAATGAACCGCAACAGCGTCCCCAATATAGAACTCGTATTCGAAATCGAACGCCGCAATCCCGTACAAGCCTACGTGATTCAACCCGTATACCACCCCGAACTGCGCACCGTAATCCCACAAATGGTTCCGCAAAACGACGCCGTTTGCGTACTGTGCTGCAAACCCGTAAATACAGGCAACGTCATAGCAGAAAATCTGCACTATTTCATAGAAATACCCGAAAATATGGTGAAAACGGGAAACAGCTTCGATATAATCAAACGCGAAAACGGATACATAACCATTCATCGCGAAAACCTGTACTGCGATATCCTCGAAGGCAGCACTCCGCAAAACATCAAATTCGGAAATCCGCGAATAGTGCCGGTACTGCCTCACACCACAGGCGTATACAAACATATCATACTCTCGGAACTCGCAGACTTCGACAGCACAGCCGAAATACGATGGCGACTCAATGCCGACTGCGCTCCGCAAAAATCGGGAAGCATCCGATTCTGCGACATACCGCGGAAATTCTAACGCGCCAAATATCGCTCCTTAAGAATCCCGACCAACTGCGGAACACCCTCGGCCGCACGCGCCTTGATGTGAGTCAAAGGATTGCGAACAAGCGACAAATCGGGAGTACCCGGGTCTACAAGCCATATCGGAACATCGCGCCCCGCATAACGAACCAACGACGCCGCAGGATATACCGCCAACGACGTGCCTACAACTATCATGATGTCCGCCGACGAAACTATACCCGCCGCCGCGTCGAACATCGGCACCGATTCACCGAAAAAAACTATGTGCGGACGCAACAAAGAACCGTCAGGTGCCGTCGCATCAAGACGCTGCTCCCATCCCTCAACGGGAACCACCAACCCCGAATCTCGCGACGAACGCAACTTCGTCAGCTCCCCGTGCAGATGCGTAACATGAGTGGAACCCGCCCGCTCATGCAGATTGTCCACATTCTGAGTCACCACCTCAACCTCGAACCAACGCTCCAACTCCGCAATCGCACGATGACCCGCATTAGGCTGCTTCGAAAGCATCTCGCGGCGACGCTCGTTGTAAAAATTTACAACCGTCGCCCGATCACGAATCAAAGCCTCGGGCGTACAAACATCCTCTATGCGGTAGTTAGCCCACAATCCGTCGGCATCCCTGAATGTGGATATGCCGCTGTCAGCACTCATGCCCGCCCCCGTAAATACTGCAATCTTTATCATAACATCGCAAATGTAACTCTAAAAAATCGGACTACATAAAAATTTTACCGTTTTTTGCTCGTGAATAAAAAAAATACTATATTTGTCCCCGCAAAAAGTTCGGGGTGTAGCGCAGTCCGGTTAGCGCGCCAGCTTCGGGAGTTG
>JAFLRS010000061.1 GCA_022511355.1 Alistipes sp. | reverse complement strand
CCGACGGCAAGGCTCCGCTGGACGGAAGCGTGATTTCGGATGCTCGCGAGAACTATTCGCAGAAGGGAGCTTCGGCGGAGGTTTCGATGTCGATGAACTCGAACGGCGTTTCGGAATGGGCGCGTCTGACTGCGGACAACGTAGGCAAATGCATTGCAATTGTTCTGGACGGATATGTATATTCGGCTCCGGTTGTTCGTCAGAAGATTGAGGGCGGCAACTCGTCGATTTCGGGTAACTTCACCATTCAGGAGGCTCAGGACTTGGCAAACGTACTCAAATCGGGTAAGGTTCCGGCACCGGCTCGCATCATTCAGGACGAGGTGGTAGGTCCGTCGCTCGGTCAGGAGTCGATTAACCGCGGTTTGCTGTCGTTCGTGATAGCGTTCATACTGGTGCTGCTCTATATGGGTCTGTTCTACCGCACGGCAGGATGGCTTGCCGATATCGCGCTTATCACCAACGTATTCCTTTTGATGGGCGTTTTGGTATCGTTCGGTGCCGTACTTACGCTGCCGGGTATTGCGGGTATCGTGCTTACGATGGGTATGGCGGTCGATGCCAATGTCATCATCTTCGAGCGCATCAAGGAGGAGCTTCGCGGCGGCAAGGGTCTGGTACTGGCAATCAAGGACGGTTTCTCGAATGCATATTCGGCGATTATCGACGGTCAGCTGACCACGATTATTACCGGTTTGGTACTTTTCATCTTCGGTAACGGACCTGTTCAGGGCTTTGCGACCACGCTGATTATCGGTATCATTACGTCGCTGTTCTGCTCGATATTCATTACGCGTCTGTTCCTCGAGTGGATAGTCGAGAAGCGCGGCAAGCTGTCGTTCTCGCGCAAGTTCTCGGAGAATTTCCTTGCAAATGTGAAATTCGACTTCGTAGGCAAGCGCAAGATTTCGTATATCGTTGCGGCAGTTTTGATTCTGCTTTCGACGGTATCGTTCATTGTTCGCGGTCTGAATATGGGTGTCGATTTCACGGGCGGCCGCATTTATGTGGTTCGTTTTGACGGCAATGTTTCGAGCGAGCAGGTTCGCGATGCTGTGAATGCGACGTTTGCGGCTATTGAGGATGCCGATGTTTCGAACATCAGCTGCGAGGTTAAGCAGTTCGGCGCCGAGAATCAGATGCGAATTTTCACGCAGTATAAATATGACGACACGTCGGAGGATACGACGGCCGAGGTGGATGCACTCATCTACAATTCGGTTAAGGACCTCTATGTGAACGATATTACGTTTGACGAGTTCAAGGATACGCAGTTGAACGAGAACGGTATCGTATCGTCGAACAAGATTGGTCCTGCGATTGCGCGCGACATGATTTTCAATGCATTGTATGCGGTGTTGTTCTCGCTGATAGCAATCGGACTCTACATTGCGATTCGATTCAAGAAGTGGCAGTGGGCTACGGGTGCTACGGCGGCACTTACGCAGAATGCGTTTATTGTTATCGGATTGTTCTCGATGCTTTACGGATTGCTTCCGTTCTCGATGGAGATCGACCAGGCGTTCATTGCTGCAATACTTACGATTATCGGATATTCGATTAACGACACGGTGGTTATTTTCGACCGTATTCGCGAGTATTTGGGACTCTATCCGAAACGTGATTTCAGGGAGAACATCAACAATGCGATTGCATCTACGCTGTCGCGAACGATTAACACATCGGGAACCACGTTGGTTACGTTGTTGGCTATTTTCTGTTTCGGAGGCGAGACGATACGCGGATTCATCTTTGCGTTGTTGTTGGGAGTGGTTATAGGTACCTATTCGTCGGTATTCATTGCTACGCCTATCGCATACGATTTGATGAAGAAGAAGGCTGCGAAGAAGTAGTATTTAGCGATATTACAGGATGGGACATCCGGCACATTCTTAAGAGTGTGCCGGATGTCTTTTTTATGCGGTCGGGGCGGTTCGGCTGTCGGGTGAAAATATGTGCAAACAAAAGGACGAAAAAAATTGTATATCGTGCGAATATTTTCTATATTTGTGTGTCGGGTCGCATTGTTCGGCTGTTGGGTCGTCGTGCGACGCGCGCTTTGAGAAACAGAGAATAAACCTAAAACATATTGATACAATGCAAAGCAAGTATTCATTACCCAAAGACGGCGGACTGAAGCAGGACGCGGTTCCGAGCGACATTATCCACCGTTACGAGAAGATTCGCACTTCGATTTACAAGAGCGAATACGACGGCGTGCAGTATGTGGCCGACGAGATTGTGAAGATGATTAAGAATTACGAGCGTGAGATTTCCGAGGGGCTTCACTCTTCGGGCGAGCCTTTTGTATTGGGTCTTACCACGGGCAATACGCCTCTGGGGCTCTATCGCGAGTTGGCAGCACGGTGTCAGCGCGGCGAGGTAAGTTTCCGCAATGTTGCGGTTTACAGTCTCGACGAGCTTTATCCCATCGAGCCTACGGCCCGCAACAGCCGCAACTACCGCATTCACGAGGATTTGCTGAATCACATCGACATTCGTCCCGAGAATGTTCATATGCCGGACGGAACGGTATCTCTGGATAAGATTTCGGAATATTGTACTGAATACGGTCGTGCTGCTCACAATATCGACCTGATGATTATCGGTATGGGCGAACAGGGCCAGATAGGCTTCAACGAGCCGGGTTCGTATTCGAAGTCGCGCACCCGACTGGTTCAGTTGTCATACAATTCGCGCAAGTCGCTGATAAGTTCGTTCGGCGGAGTGGAGCATACTCCTTCGATGGCTATCACGATGGGTCTTCGCACGGTTTCGTATGCCGACCGCATCATTCTGATGGCATGGGGCGAGAACAAGGCCGACATGGTTCGCAAGGTTGTCGAGGGCGAGGAGACCGACCAGATTCCCGCATCGCATCTGCAGTCGCATCATAATATCGAGATGGTTATCGACGAGACGGCGGCGCAGAATCTCACCTGCGAGGAGACACCGTGGCTTGTAGGTCCGTGCGAATGGACTCCGAAATTCATCCGCAAGGCGGTCGTATGGCTGTGCGGCGTGGTGAACAAACCCATTTTGAAACTCACTTACGACGATTATATCGAGAATTCGTTGGGCGATATGCTCGAGAGTACGGGCAAGAGCTACGACAGCATCAACATTACGGTCTTCAACGACCTCCAGCATACGATTACGGGTTGGCCGGGTGGCAAGCCGGGTGTGGATGATTCCACGCGTCCTGCGCCGTCGAATCCGTTCCCGAAGCGTGTGGTTATCTTCTCGCCCCACCCCGATGACGATGTTATTTCGATGGGCGGAACCTTCCACCGACTGGTTCAGCAGGGTCACGACGTGCATGTGGCATATGAGACGTCGGGCAACGTTGCGGTGTACGACGATGTGGTTATGCAGAATCTCGACACTGCGCGCGAGATGGGTTGCGGCGACAAGTACGACGAGATAGCGAAGGTTGTTGCGGCGAAGATTCCGGGCGAACCGGAGCCTCGTGCGCTGCTCGACCTGAAGGGAGCCATTCGTCGTGCCGAGGCTCGTGCTGCCTGCCGCACATTGGGTCTTAACGACCGCACGAACGCTCATTTCCTGAATCTGCCTTTCTACGAGACGGGCGGCATCAAGAAGGGCGAGCTTAGCGAGAAGGATGTTGAGATTATCGTTAAGTTGTTGCGTGACGTTCAGCCTCACCAGATATATTTGGCCGGCGACCTTTCGGATCCTCACGGAACGCATCGCGTATGTGCGGAGGCTGTTTTGGCGGCTTTGGAGGTTGTGGAGAACGACGCATGGGTTAAGGATTGCCACATATGGCTCTATCGCGGAGCATGGCAGGAGTGGGATTTGGGAATGGTTGATATGGCCGTGCCTTTGAGTCCCGACGAGATGATAAAGAAGCGTCATGCCATCTACCGTCACCTTTCGCAGAAGGACATCATGCCGTTCCCGGGAGCAGACAAACGTGAGTTCTGGCAGCGAGCCGAGGAGCGTACTCAGAATACGGCCCGTCATTACGACCGACTGGGCATGGCTGAATATCAGGCAATCGAGGTTTTTGTCGAGATGAAATAGATGTTGATATAAACAGTTAAAAAATAACGATATGCGACTTATAATTGAAGAAAATGCCGAGAAGGTTGGCCGTTGGGCTGCCGACTATATTGCGGCGAAGATAAACGGACATAAGGGTGAGCGTCCTTTTGTATTGGGATTGCCTACGGGTTCTACGCCTCTGCCCACATATCGGGCTCTTATCGAGTTGTGCAAGGCCGGCAAGGTATCGTTTGCCAATGTTGTTACGTTCAATATGGACGAGTATGTAGGTTTGCCTGTGGAGCATCCTGAGAGTTACCATTCGTTCATGTGGAACAACTTTTTCAGCCACGTGGACATCAAGCCCGAGAATGTGAATATTTTGGACGGCAATGCGTCCGATTTGCAGGCGGAGTGCTGGCGTTACGAGCATAAGATTCTCGAGGCGGGCGGCATCGACCTTTTCATGGGCGGAGTAGGTGAGGACGGCCATTTGGCTTTTAACGAGCCTTTTTCGTCATTGAGTTCGCGCACACGTGTAAAGACTCTTACGCAGGACACGATTATTGTCAATTCGCGCTTCTTCGACAATGATGTGACGAAGGTGCCGAAGTTGGCTTTGACGGTCGGAGTGGGTACGGTGTTGGATGCGCGCGAGGTGTTGGTATTGGCCACGGGTCACAAGAAGGCGCGTGCATTGCGTCATGCCGTTGAGGGTTCGGTTACCCATGCGTGGACGATTACGGCATTGCAGAATCATCCTCAGGGCATTATAGTTTGCGACGAGGCTGCTACTGTCGATTTGAAGGTCGGCACCTACAAGTATTTCAAGGATATCGAGAAGGACAACCTCTGATTGTATTCCTGATGACGAATCGGGCTGCACTTCAAACGTAGTGCAGCCCGATTTTTTATTCCGTATACCGGTGTCGGTTATTTTGTAAGCTGTTTTTTGTTTTTCGTGTCGCTGCTTCCGTCGTCCGGAGCCGAGAATATCGCGCGAATCTCACCGTTTTTGAGCAGGAAGAGCATCGAACCCGTGATTTCGTAGTGGGTGGCGTCGTCCAATTCGGTGAAGAGCTGCTGTTCGGTTTTGCTTTCGGGGCAGAAGGCTCGTGTCGAGGCTATTTTCGATATGCTGAGGACCTCTTTGTCGGTCGAGGTGTATGTTGCCGCGAAGTTGTTGCAACTGCCCTTGCCGTGGAGCTGTCCGTCGGAGAATATTATGTTGAAGGTGTCGGGGTCGAAATGTACATCGCGTCCCGTGAGCTGAACGAGATGCCAAGTCGTACCTTCGAACGGTTTTGCGTATTTGCGTGCGAAACGACACGGACAGCAGGCTGTTATGGCCGCTGCGAGGATTATGACCGCCGTATTTTTTATTGCAGTTTTCATTGCGGTGGAGGGTTTATTCTATTTCGCGTCTGTTCATCAGGGCGTGTGTTATGGTGAGTTCGTCCACATATTCGAGTTCGTCGCCGAATCCTATGCCCCGTGCTATGTTGGTAACTTTTAGTTGTGGGTAGTTGCGCAGACGATTCATTATGTAGAAGAGTGTTGTTTCGCCCTCGACGGATGTCGATATTGCGAGTATGACCTCTTTGACTCCGCCCTGTTCTATGCGGTCGATAAGCATTTCTATTTTGAGGTCGGAGGGTGCTATTCCCTGCATGGGCGATATTACGCCTCCGAGGACATGATACAGTCCGCGATACTGACGTGTATTTTCGATTGACATAAGGTCGGCGACCTGTTCCACGACGCAGATTGTAGAGTTGTCGCGAGTATTGTCGTCGCAGATGGGGCAGACATCGGTATCGGAGAGGTTGTTGCACTTGGAGCAGTGCTTTATCTGGGTTCTGAAGCGGTTGATGGCTTCGGTCATGTCGAGTACGGCCTGCGAGTCGGTGCGCAGCAGATGCATGGCTAAACGCAGGGCTGTGCGCCGTCCTATTCCGGGCAGTTTCGACAATTCGCTTACGGCATCCTGCAGTAGTCGTGACATGGTTTTCGAGGTCAGATTAGCTCTATTTTATCCGATTCCATCCAGCCTTTTTTGCCGTCGGCTATTACCACTTCGCTCCAGCGGTCGAGTGTTCCGACCACGCGCACGGCGGTTCCTTCGTGCAGTACGAAGAGGTCGGTGGCCGAACGGTCGGGCGAGCTTTTGACGGGGGCTGCGGTACTCATCACTATGGCCTCTTTGCGGTCGAGCTGCGCATTGCGCTGCGCTATGGCGAACGAGGTTGCTATGGCGAACAGCAGCAGTGCGGCGGCCATGCCGTAGAATCCGCCTTTCCGCAGCGGGGTGGCGGTTGCGAGCAGGAACATGAGTCCGAGTGCGAGAGCTGCGGCGAAGAGGAGCAGCGAGAGTGTTGTCCACGTGCGTTCGTCGAGCGAATTGCGCATCTTTCTCATCAGAGTGTTGAGGAAGAATTCGGGTACTTCGTCGATGCTGTCTTTGGTAAGGCTTTCGGCTATGGCGAGGTTGTGTCTTATGTCGTCGTCGTTGGGTGCGAGACGCAGTGCGCGGTTGTAATATAGAATCGCTTTGGCATTGGCTCCGCTGCGGAAGTATGCGTTGGCGAGGTTGTAGTAGAGTTTTGCCGAGAACAGACCTTCGGCGAGAATCTGTTCGTAGAGGGCTGCCGCTTCGGAGAATTGACCGTTCATGTAGGCGCTGTTGGCCTCTTCCCACATGATGTCGGGACCGTAGACGGCTGTTGCGGATTCCATTTGCGGTGCGGGGTTTTCGGTCTGAACCGCCGCCACCGAATCGAGTACGGCTTCGGGGATTTGCACCGCGCGGAGAGCTGATGCCGGTGTGAGCAGTGCTGCTGCGGTTATTGCCAATGATATGATGTGTTTCATAATTGCGGTAACTACTTTTTAATCATTGCTTCGATTTGCGACACTATGTCGATGCCTTCGGCGTAGACCTCATTCATTTGCGATGAGGCTGCGGGAGCATATTGAGCTTCGTCGCACTTCGAGATTACGGCAATGAACTGTTGTGCCGTTTCGGCGGATATTCCGTGTTTGTGAAGTTCTTCGCGCACATTCTCTTTGGTGAGGTCGGCCACGGGGATATTGAATTTGTCGCTTATGTACCCCCACAGAGCCTTGAGCATCTCTTCGTAGAATGCGTGTCTGTTTTCGGCTTTCATGTGTTTTTCGGCGTTGCGGAATCGCTGTACGGCGACTTTGTTGGCACGTTTGCCTCGCATGAGAGCCACATTTTTATTTTCGCGCCTACGCTGCGATACGATGATGCCGGCTGCTGTTGCGGCGCCGAGGAGCGACAGCAGAATTATGAAGTAGCGGATGCCGAGAATTTCGGGTTCCGAGCTTTTTTTCAATCCTGCTTTGCCGAGTTTTATGAATCGTATGTCGTTGCCGAGCATTCTGACATCCTCTTTTGCGGGTCCCGAGATTACTTGCGGGGCGGCGGAGCTGCCTCCGGCGTCGGGGGTTATTTGCAGCGTGCTGACGGCCGAGGTGAGGGTTACATACTGACCCCGTTCGGGATTGAAGTATGAGAACTCTGCGGGTTGGATTGTGTATTCGCCTTCGGCGCGGGCAATGAAGGGATATTCGAATGTTCGGGAGCCGGTGGTTCCGCTGCCGGTTGAGCGGAGCTGTTCGGTAGTTTTTACGGGATATACTTCGAACGACGAGGGCATATTGAGTTTCGGAGCCGGAATGAATGCGAGATTTCCCGCTCCCGATATTTTCACGGTGTAGGTGGCTGCTGAGTTGGCGGCCATTTCCGCAGCCGAGGGTGCGGCCTCCATGGTGAATCGTCCTACGGCGCCCGAGAATCCGGCAGGAGCGCCGGCGGGCAGTTCTTTGACATTGACCGTAAGTTTAGGTGTTGCGAGAGCTCTGCGCACGTTGTATATTTCACGACCTCCGCCGAAGAAGGGGTCGAAGTTGTTGCTGTTGTTCTGCACGATTACCTGTACCACGGCGGTAAGTTCCACGGGGTCGATGGTAAGCGTTCCCGACTGCTGCGGATAGAGCAGATATTCGATAAGTGTATATACTTCGTATACTTTGCCGTTGTAGGTTTCGCGATGAGGTCTGCTGTCCGATTCGAGCTGTTGTGTCCAGAATCCGTTGAACGAGGGCATTTTCTGCACTGCATAATCGGCGAGATTGACTCTGTTGTAGAGTTTGAGCGAAGCGAGCAGCGGTTCTCCGGTGTAGACGCCGGTTCGCGAGAGATTGAGTTTGAGCAGCAGATCTTCGCTGCCGATTTGTCCTTCGGCCTGCGATTCGAGCGACTGTCGGTCGTTGCGGCCCTGAGCTGCGGGCTGCGAGGCATCTGAGCCTCCCTCTTTGACCTCTATCTGTGTAGGATTTGTGGTGTATCGTTTCCCTCCCGAGCGTATGGCGGCGGCTCCTATGGTGAAGGTGCCGCTGCTGCGCGGAAGCAAAACGTAGGTTATTGTGTAGCTTACGCTTTTGCTCATCGAGCCGTTTATGAACTGAACGGAGTGTCCTGTGGAGGTTGCGGGTCCTGCGAGAATGTCGAAGTCGCCGAAATCGGGCGGAGTGAATGAATTTTTTTCCGGATCGGCATTGAGTACGAACTCCACTTTGAAGGCTTCGCCGGCGGCCACTATCATTTTGACGTTTACGTCGAACGAAACATCCTCATCGGCACGTGCGGCCATGCACGCGCAGAGAACGGCTGTAACGGTGAGGAATACTCTTTTTAGTATTGACATTTTCTGCTTTGGTTATTTACGTCGAACGCAGGTGTTCCGTAATTTATTGCGGCTTGTGAGTTGTGTCGGTTGTTCGAAAACGGCATACCGACAAACGGTATGCCGTTTCGTGCATTGCGGATTTTAGTGTTTGAAATCGGCGAAGAAGTCGTTGCCTTTGTCGTCCACTATGATGAATGCGGGGAAGTTTTCGACATAGATTTTGCGCACGGCTTCCATTCCGAGTTCGGGGAAGTCCACTACCTCTACGCTCTTTATGGAGTTTTTGGCCAGGATGGCTGCGGGGCCTCCTATCGAGCCGAGATAGAATCCTCCGTTGTTGCGGCAAGCGTCGGTAACCTCCTGCGAGCGGTTTCCTTTGGCGACCATCACCATCGAACCGCCATGCTTCTGGAAGAGGTCCACGTAGGGGTCCATACGACCTGCGGTGGTAGGTCCGAACGAACCCGAAGCCATACCTGCCGGGGTCTTTGCGGGACCTGCATAGTATACGGGGTGTTTTTTGAAGTATTCGGGCATGGGTTTGCCTTCGTCGAGCATCTGTTTGATGCGTGCGTGTGCGATGTCGCGAGCCACTATGAGGGTGCCTTTCAGATTAAGACGCGTTTTGATGGGGTATTTGGTCAGGATTTCGCGCACTTTGTCCATACCTTCATCGAGGTCGATGTCTACTGCGGGCGACATGAGCGGAGCTTCTGCGGGGAGGAAGCGGGCTGGATTTTTCTCGAGTTGTTCGAGGAATATTCCGTCTTCGGTGATTTTGGCTTTGATGTTTCGGTCGGCCGAGCAGCTGACGCCGATAGCTACGGGGCAGGAGGCTGCGTGACGCGGTGCGCGTATTACGCGGACGTCGTGTACGAGATATTTGCCTCCGAACTGAGCGCCGATGCCCATATCCTGACAAATTTTCTGGATTTTGGCTTCCCATTCGAGATCGCGGAAGCATTGACCGCCTTCGTTGCCCGAGGTAGGCAGATGGTCGAGGTATCCGGCGGAAGCTTTTTTGACGGTCGAGAGGCACATTTCGGCCGAGGTGCCGCCTATGCAGATTGCGAGGTGATAGGGCGGGCAGGCCGAGGTTCCGAGATCTTTGATATGTTCTTTGAAGAATTTGGTAAGCGACTCTTCGTTGAGGAGGGCTTTGGTCTGCTGATAGAGGAAAGTTTTGTTGGCCGAACCTCCGCCTTTGGTCATGAAGAGGAATTTGTATTCATTGCCTTTGGTGGCGTAGATGTCGATTTGAGCGGGGAGATTGGTGCCCGAATTGTGTTCGTCGGTCATCGAAATGGGCACTACCTGCGAGTATCGCAGATTGCGGTTTTTGTAAGTTTCGTATACTCCGCGGGTTATGCACTCTGCGTCATCGGCGCCGGTGTAGACGTCTTCGCCTTTTTTGGCGATGCAGATTGCGGTGCCTGTATCCTGACAGGTAGGCAGATCTCCTTCGGCGGCCACGCACTGATTGAGGAGCATGGTGTAGGCCACGAACTTGTCATTGTCGGTAGCTTCGGGGTCTTCGAGTATGTTGCGAAGTTTCTGCAGATGTGCGG
>JAFLRS010000060.1 GCA_022511355.1 Alistipes sp. | reverse complement strand
TCCCCCTTTGTCAAAGGGGGATTTAGGGGGAATGTAAATATGAAAGAGAAATATTCATCCTCACTTTGCAAAGTGAGGGAATGTGGATATAAAAAGGAATATATTCACCCTCGCTTTTGTAAAGTGAGGGTGAATATAAATAAGGAATACCCCCTCACTTTTGCAAAGTGAGGGGGTATAGGTAAGCTTAACAGCCTGTTACATACTATTCTACATCGACCATCCAACCGAATTTGTCCTCAACCCGCCCGTACTGAATGTCCTGCAAAGCATCAAACATCTTCTGAGAATATCGACCTATATGATCCCCATATGAATATATCCGGCCGGTCTGTATGTCAATCAACTTCGTTACCGGCGATATAACCGCAGCCGTGCCGCAAGCGCCTACCTCGTCGAAACTCTCCAACTCCTCAATCGAAACCGGACGCTCCTCAACCTCCAATCCCAACGTCGGAGCCAACTCTCGCAAACTCTTGTTGGTTATCGACGGCAATATCGAATTCGATTTCGGCGTGATATACGTATTCCCCCTCACAGCAAAGAAGTTAGCCGCACCGAACTCCTCGATATATTTGCGTTCGTGCGTGTCCAGATAAAGAACATTCGAATGTCCCAATCCGTGCGCACGCGAACCCGACAATATACTCGAAGCATAATTTCCTCCTACCTTGACATCGCCTGTTCCACGTGGAGCAGCACGGTCCTGATCACGGTCGATGACCGCCGAAATGGGACGCAAACCCTCACGGAAATAAGCCCCCACGGGCGAAGCAAAAACTATAAAAGTGGCTTCGGTGGCCGGCTTCACACCCAACACGGGATTGGTGCCGATAAGCAGCGGACGCAAATAGAGCGACGCTCCCGTACCGTAAGGAGGTACGAAATCGGGATTGCGGCGCACAATCTCGGCACAGGCATTCACGAACATTTCAGTCGTGGGCGCCGGCAGGCAGAGCTTCGCCGCCGAAGACTGCATACGCGCGGCATTCTCCTCGGGCCGGAACATCCGAATGCGGCCGTCGATGCCCCGAAATGCCTTCAAACCCTCGAAAATCTCAAGTCCGTAATGCAGACAAGCAGCCGAAATATGCATCGGAAAATACTCGCTGTCAGAGAGTTCCATTTCACTCCACGCTCCGTCACGATAGTAGAAACGGGCGTTCCATTCGGTACGGTAGTAGTTGAATCCCAAAGATTCCCACTCCAAATTTTTTTCAATCTCAGCCATTTCTTTCATTACTCGTTAAAGGTTTAACCCACAACTGCTCCGTTCACGGTTTCGGCCGACGGCTGAAGCAGCGTCAGACGGCCCGAAGCATCGGCAGCCATCAGAATCATGCCGCGCGAAACCACTCCTTTAATCTCGCGCGGAGCAAGGTTCACCAACACCAGCACCTGACGACCCACAAGCTCTTCGGGCGAATAGTACTCCGCAATGCCCGACACTATTTCGCGCGTATCCACTCCCGTGTCGATTGTGAGTTTGAGCAGTTTTTTGGTTTTGGGGACGCGTTCGGCGGCCTTCACCGTCGAGACGCGGATATCGGCGCGTCCGAAATCCTCGAACGAAATTTCATCTTTTTGGGGTTCGACTTGCTGCGACGCTTCGGCGGCCTGATTGGCGGCTTTGATGGCGGCCAGTTTGGCAAGCTGGCGTTCGATAACGTCGTCTTCGATCTTCTCGAAGAGCAGCGACGGAGTGCCTATAGTATGGCCTGCCGAGAGCAGTTCCATCGAACCGAGCGTCTCCCAATCGAAGCGGCTGCAGGCAAGCATATCGAGGATTTTCGCCGCCGAGAAAGGCATGAACGGCTCTATTGCCGTAGCCAGATTGGCCGTAATCTGCAAGGCGATATAGAGTATGGTTTTCACGCGTTCGGGGTCGCTCTTCACCACCTTCCACGGTTCGGTGTCGGCCAGATATTTGTTGCCTATGCGTGCGAAGTTCATGGCCTCTTTCAGAGCCTCGCGGAAACGGTAGTTTTCGATATTCTCCTCCAACGCCGACTTTATGGTCTGAAGTTCGGCCACCGTCGCGCGGTCATAGTCGTTAAGCTCTCCGCAGGCGGGAACCTCACCGTCGTAATACTTCTTGGTCAGCACCAAAGCGCGATTGACGAAGTTGCCCAGAACGGCTACCAGTTCGTTGTTGTTGCGTGCCTGAAAGTCCTTCCATGTGAAGTCGTTGTCCTTGGTTTCGGGGGCATTGGCGCACAGCACGTAACGCAGAACATCCTCCTTGCCGGGCATCTCTTCGAGATATTCGTGAAGCCATATGGCCCAGTTGCGCGAAGTGGAAATCTTGTCGCCTTCGAGGTTGAGAAATTCGTTTGCCGGCACATTTTCGGGCAGGATGTATCCGCCGTGAGCCATGAGCATCGAGGGAAAGACTATGCAGTGGAAAACGATGTTGTCCTTGCCGATGAAGTGTACGAGTTTGGTTTCGTCGTCTTTCCAGTACTTTTCCCAGTCGGGCGTAAGTTCTTTGGTGGCGGAAATGTAGCCTATCGGGGCGTCGAACCACACATAGAGGACTTTGCCTTCGGCCCCTTCGACCGGAACGGGAATGCCCCAATCGAGGTCGCGGCTCACGGCACGAGGCTGGAGTCCGCCGTCGAGCCAGCTCTTGCACTGACCGTATACATTGCTTTTCCACTCCTTGTGGCCGTCGAGAATCCAGTGTCGGAGGGTCTGTTCGTATAGGTTGAGAGGCAGATACCAGTGTTTGGTTTCGCGCTTGACGGGCACCGAACCCGATACTGCGCTGTGAGGTTCTATCAGTTCGTCGGGCGAGAGAGTCGAGCCGCACTTTTCGCACTGGTCGCCGTATGCGCGGTCGTTGCCGCATTTGGGACAGGTTCCCACTATGTATCGGTCGGCGAGGAAGGTTTTGGCCTCTTCGTCGTAGTACTGCAATGAGGTCTGCTCGATGAATTTGCCTTCGTCGTAGAGTTTGCGGAAGAAGTCCGAGGCCGTAACGGCATGAACGGGCGAAGTGGTGCGGGAATAGATGTCGAACGAAATGCCCAGACCCTCGAACGAGCGTTTGATGAGGGCATGATACCGGTCCACGATATCCTGCGGAGTCACGCCCTCTTTGCGGGCTTTGATGGTGATGGGAACGCCGTGTTCGTCGCTGCCGCAGATGGAAAGCACGTCGCGGCCGCGCAGACGCAGATAGCGGACATAGATGTCCGAAGGCACATACACGCCCGCCAGATGACCTATGTGAACGGGGCCGTTGGCGTAGGGCAGAGCCGAAGTAACTAAATAACGTTTTATCTCCTTTGACATTTCGTTTGCGTTTTTACACATTTAATCTGACAAATTTAATACTTTTTTTAACATCGCGTACAATTTTGTTCCACCGCCGCACATTTATATATATATAATATGGAATTTTTATCGATATTCGATAAATTATGCATATATTTGCAGGTGGAAAGCATTTGCAACCGATTGAAAACGTACAAAAAAAGATAACAGTCATGAAAAATTTTCTCACATCGTTTTTGGCCGCCCTGCTGGCGGTAGTGGTAGGCGGAATGTTGTCTACCTTCATCTGGATAATGATTTTGGTGGGTGCTGTGGCCGCCTCGTCGGGACCCGCAACCGTAGTAGAACCCCATTCGATTCTCACGGTGAACCTCGATGAAAATATCACCGACGCTCCCGCTTCCGACCCCTTCGCGCAACTCGACCTGATGTCGATGAACATCGACAAGTCACTCTCGCTCTACAAGGTGCTGTGCGCAATCGACGCCGCCAAGACCGACAACCGCATCGACGGCATCTATCTGCGCTTCACCGGCAGCGGAACCGTCAATTCGGCCAACCTCGAGGAGATTCGCAACGCCATCGACGACTTCCGCAACGAAAGCGGCAAATTCGTCGTCGCCTACAACGAAACATATTCGCAGGCAGCCTACTATTTGGCCTCCGTCGCCGACCGCGTGTACCTTCAGCCCGAAGGCGGTCTCGACTGGCACGGACTCTCGTTCAACGTGATGTTCTACAAAGGTCTGCTCGACAAACTCGGCATAGCGGTCGAGGTATTCCGACCCACCGCCTGCAAGTACAAAAGCGCCGTCGAACCCTACATCCTCACCCAAATGTCGGAAGCCAACCGCCGGCAAATGTCGGAACTCGCCGACTCGATGTGGGCAACCATCACCGAAGCCGTCGCACAGTCGCGCGGCATCAGCGTCGAACAGCTCAACGCTTTGGCCGACAACCTCGCGGTAACACTCCCCGAAGAGGCTCTCGCCAACGGAATGGTGGACGGTCTGCTCTATGAGGACCAAATGGATGACATCTTCGCCGAACTCGGTGCCCAAACCGCACGCAACGGCAGCTACAACTTCGTAACTCTGGGTCAGTATGCCGCACAGACCATCTCCGCCGGCAGCTTCAAAGCCGACCGCATAGCCATAATCTATGCCGAAGGCGATATCGTGGACGGCTACGGCGACACAAGCCGCATCTACGGCAATTCGTTAGCCGAACTCATCAAATCGGCACGCAGCGACGAAGGCATCAAAGCCGTGGTGCTGCGCGTAAACTCCCCGGGCGGCAGCGCTCTCGCCAGCGACGTCATTTGGCGCGAAATGGAACTGCTCCGGGCTGAAAAACCCGTCATCGTATCGATGGGCGGATATGCAGCCAGCGGAGGATACTACATATCCGCTCCCGCCGACGCCATCGTCGCCGACAACCTTACACTCACCGGTTCGATAGGCGTATTCGGCATCATGCCCTCCGCAGGCGGATTCCTCAAAAACAAACTCGGCATAACCTTCGACGCCGTGAACACCAACACCTCCGCCGATATGGGCAGCGCAGTCCGACCCATGACCCCGGCCGAACGCGCTACCATGATGCGCGGCGTCGACAAAGTATACACCACCTTCACCAACCTCGTCTCCGAAGGCCGTAATCTGCCCATAGAAAAGGTACTCGACATAGCCGGCGGACGTGTGTGGTCGGGACGCGAAGGCATCGATATAGGTCTCGTCGATGCGAACGGAGGTCTCAAATCCGCCATAGCCATTGCCGCCGACAAAGCCGCCGCAGGCGACGACTACCGCGTCGAAGAGATCGTCGAAGAACCTACCGGTCTGGCTCAAATCTTCGCCGCACTCAACGTCCGCGCAACCGAAAAGTATATGCAGACCAAACTCGGCACCCTCTTCGGCGAATATGTCAAAATACGCGAATCGGTAGAGCGGCAGGGCATTCAGACCTACTGCCCCTATTCCGTAACCATCGAGTAACTCGGCGAAAGTCATGCAGCAGCAGATTCTCGATATATTGCAACGGGTAATCCATCCCGAATCGGGTGAAAATATCGTCGCCGCAGGATTCGTCGCAGGCATCGCCGACGACGCCGGCACCATAACCGTCACACTACGGTTCCGCAAGCCGCGCGACCCCTTCGCGGCCTCCATACGGCGTCAGTGCGAACAGCTGCTCGCACAAGAAATCCCCTCGGCAGAGGTGAAGGTCGAAATCGAACAGCCGCAAAAGCCGCAGCAGACCGAAAAAAAATCGTTCGCCGACAAAATCGGAAAGGTGATAGCCGTAGCTTCGGGCAAAGGCGGCGTGGGTAAATCGACCGTCACGGCCAATCTCGCGGCGGCACTCGCACGCAGCGGATACCGAATCGGAATCCTCGACGCCGACATATACGGACCCTCGCAACCCAAAATGTTCGGTTGCGAAGATGCCGCTCCCGAAGCCCGCAGCATCGACGGAACCGATGCCATCATACCAGTCACGGTCGCAGGAGGCATAAAACTCATGTCGCTCGGATTCTTTGTCGGACGCGACGACGCCATGCTCTGGCGCGGACCTATGGCAACATCGGCTCTGCGTCAGCTGGTACATCAGACCCTGTGGGGAGAACTCGATTTCCTCCTCATCGACCTCCCGCCCGGTACCGGCGACGTGCATCTCTCCATCATTTCGGAACTTCGCATCGACGGCGCAGTCATAGTCTCCACGCCGCAACAGGTGGCCGTAGCCGACGTAATCCGCGGCGTGGCCATGTTCCGGAATCCCTCGGTGAACATTCCGCTGCTGGGCATAATCGAGAATATGGCGTGGTTCACTCCGGCTGAACTGCCTCAAAACCGATATTATATCTTCGGTCGCGAGGGTGCGGTAAAGTTCGCCGCAGAAAACGGAATAGAAGTGTTGGGACAAATACCTGTCATAGAGTCGGTTGCTCAATCCTCCGACGACGGATGCCCCGTTGCTGCCGGCGACTCTCCGACAGCCGAATACTATCTGACAGCCGCCCGGCGCGTTGTTGAAAAGTGTTCGCAAAACCCGTAAATCATGTTGAAAAGTGTCGATAACTTTCAACAGAAATCAACAGCCGTGATGAAATCCGGGCAAAAAGTTTAACTTTGCCGAAAGTTGTGAAAAGTTTTGATAAAAGAGTCATAAAAACCGAGGCCCTGCAAAGAGCCCGATGTTGAAAAAAAGTTATGACCATGATGTGAAAAAAGCAATCGACAATGTCGAAAAATTTTTGCAGCCGGAGTCCGATTCGCCGTAACCTCCCCAAGCAGAGAATATGACGGTGACGACAGGTTTCCACAGAACGAGCCGACGGCTGTTGATAAAAATTGTGGAAAGAAATTTATCGACATTATCAACAGCTATTATTATAATTATTTTCTTATTTTAATTAAAAAATAAAGAATAAAAAGAAAAAGCGATGAGTGTTGAAAAATCGAAACTGACCGAGGAGATTGCCCGACTCAAACGCGAAAAAAATGCCGTAATCCTCGCTCACTATTATACTACGCCCGACGTTCAGGCGGTGGCCGATTTTCTGGGCGATTCGCTGGCTCTGTCGCAGCAGGCCCAGACCACCGATGCCGATATAATACTCTTTGCGGGCGTGAATTTCATGGCCGAGACGGCAAAGGTGCTGTCCCCTTCGAAGAAGGTGCTGCTGCCCGAACCCGAAGCGGGATGTTCGCTGGCGCAGTCGTGCGATGCTGCGGAGTTCGCACGCTTCAAGAGCCGGTATCCGGGCTACAAGGTGGTGTCGTATGTCAATACGTCGGTGGGGGTGAAGGCTCTGACCGACATCTGCTGCACCTCGTCCAACGCTCTGAAGGTGGTGGAGTCGATACCCGCCGACCAACCTCTGATTTTCGCCCCCGACCGTAATCTGGGTTCTTATATTCAGCGGCTCACCGGACGCGAAAATATGGTTCTGTGGGACGGCGCCTGTCACGTGCATGAGGAGTTCTCGCTCGAACGCATACTCGAACTCAAAAGCGAGCATCCCGATGCCCGCATCGTGGTGCATCCCGAATGTCGTGAATATATAGTCCGCATTGCCGATTTCGTGGGTTCCACGGCGGCTATACTGGCCTATTGCGGCCGCAGTACGGCTTCGGAGTTCATCGTGGTCACCGAATCGGGAATTCTGGCCGAGATGCGCAAGCGTTATCCCGAAAAGAATTTTATTCCCGCACCGCCGCTCGATTCTACTTGCGGATGCAATGAGTGCCGGTTCATGAAGATGGTGACGCTCGAAAAAATAGCGTCGGCGTTGCGCGACGAAGCTCCCGAAGTGATTATCGATGAAGATGTCCGCAAGGCAGCCGAACGTTCGATAGTGAATATGATTGAAATTTCGTAACAAATTGAATAAAATGAAAAAACTTCTTTGTTTGTTGTCGGCCGCTGTAATGACGGTCACGGCATTTGCCGATGAAGGTATGTGGCTGCTGCCCTACCTCCAGAAAATGAATATCAAAGATATGAAGTCGAAAGGTCTCAAACTTTCGGCCGAAGATATCTATTCGGTGAATCACTCCTCGCTCAAAGATGCCGTTATCATCTTCGGTGGCGGCTGCACCGGCGAAATAGTCTCGCCGAACGGACTTGTTTTCACCAATCATCATTGCGGTTACGGAGCCATTCAGAAACTCTCGACCGTAGACCACGACTATCTCAAATACGGATTCTGGGCAGCATCCAATGCCGAAGAACTGCCGGCCGAAGGTCTTACGGCGACGTTCATTCGCGAAATCGTGGACGTGACCGACCTCATAATCTCCAATATACCCTCCATCGCCGGCGAAGAGGAGTGGCAGCGCATCGCCGATGAAAACAAGAAAAAAACTCTGGCCGAACTCGAAAGCCGATATCCCGATACCGAAGTGATTATACCTTCGTTCTTCGGCGGCAACCGCTTTTTCGCATTCGTCATGGAGCGTTACCGCGACGTGCGTTTGGTGGGTACGCCTCCCTCGTCGATAGGCAAGTTCGGAGGCGAAACCGACAACTGGATGTGGCCTCGTCATACCGGCGACTTCTCGATTTTCCGCATCTATGCCGACAAGAACGGCAAACCGGCTGCCTATTCGCCCGAAAATGTGCCTCTGCATACGGCCAAACATCTCGACATCTCGCTCAAGGGCTACAAACCCGGCGACTATGCCATGGTGATGGGATTCCCGGGTTCGACGCAGAGATATATGACCTCCTACGAAATCGACTATATGCTGGAGGTGGACAATCCGCAGCGAATCTATATTCGCGGCGAGCGTCAGAAGATTTTGAGGGAGGACATGGAGGCCGATGACAAAGTACGCATTCAGTATGCCTCGAAATATGCCTCCTCGTCCAATTACTGGAAGAATTCGATAGGTATGTCGCGCGGAGTCAAAAAACTCGGCGTAAAGGCTAAAAAAGAGGCTCAGGAGGCAGAGTTCATGACGTGGGCCCTGAACAGCTCTCTGCCCGAAGAGGGTTACATCGACGCACTGCAGAAAATAGAAACCTCAATGACCGACGGTCGCCAATCACGTGCTTCGTATCAGTATCTGGTCGAGGCTCTTTACAGCGCCGTGGAGATTACGCGTCTGGCCATGCGTCCTTTCGGGAATCTGCCTTCGGCCGAAACGGTAACGGCTTTCTACAAGGATTTCAATCATGACACCGACAAAAAGGTCGCACGACGTATGTTCGAAATGGTGAAGTCCGATGTCAAACATCTGCCTTCGGTATTCGCTGACGTGATAGATGCACAGTTCGGCGGCGATACCGATGCCTATGTGAACTACCTCTACAAAAATTCGATTTTCGCCAACGAAGAGACTCTTACGGCCTTTTTGTCGGCTCCCGACCGCGAACTCTATGAATCGGATCCGGCAGTGGTGCTGGCTCGTTCGCTGATGGCCAAAATGCGTGAACTGGCTGCGGCTTCGCAGGGAGTGGCGCCGTTGTATTCGGAGGGTCATCGCAAGTATATCGCAGGTCTTATGCAGAAAGACCCCGACCGTATGTGGTATCCGGATGCCAATTTCACCATCCGTCTCACCTACGGAAACATTCTTCCGTATGAACCTGCCGACGGCGTGGATTACAACTATTTCACCACGCTGAAGGGTGTGATGGAGAAGGAGGACCCCTCCAATGCGATGGAGTTCTATGTTCCCGAAAGACTTAAAGAGCTGTATGCTGCGGGCGATTACGGCCGTTATGCCGACAAAGACGGTACGCTTCATGTATGTTTCCTGTCGAATCTGGACATTACGGGCGGCAATTCGGGTTCGCCTATTCTGAATGCGAAAGGTCAGCTTATAGGATTGGCGTTCGACGGTAATTGGGAGGCTATGTCGGGTGATATAGCTTTCGAACCCGATGTGCAGCGATGCATAGGTGTGGATATACGTTATGTACTGTTTATTGTGGACAAGTTTGCGGGAGCAGGCTGGCTGCTCGACGAATTGAATATCGTTAAATAGAATACCGACAGCGATATGAAGACCATTATAGCAGCCGTGGCGCAGAACGGAGTCATAGGCGATGACAATGCATTGTTGTGGCATATTTCGGAGGATATGCGACGTTTTCGCGCGCTCACGTCGGGCCATACGGTGATAATGGGTCGGAAGACATACGAATCGATAGGACGTCCGTTGCCGAATCGGCGCAATATAGTATTGACGCGCGGCGGATTTTCGGTTGCGGGCTGCGAGAGTTATGCTTCATTGGAATCGGCGTTGAGTTCATTGTCGTCAGAGGAGGAAGTATTTATCATAGGCGGCGCGCAGGTGTACGCTTTGACTATGGATATAGCTGATTGTCTGGAACTTACGATAATCGAACGAGATTATGAAGGAGATGTATCATTTCCTTTGGCGGATTTGTCGGAATGGAGATTGGTGTCATCGGAGCGTCACGAACGAGGCGAGACATTTGAATATCCGTTTCGATTTGAAAGATATGAAAGAAAAAAGAACTGAAAAAAAGGACATAAGGTTTACCTTATGTCCTTTTTTCGTATTTACATTCCCCCTAAATCCCCCTTTAAGAAACGTTCGTTTCTTTTCGTTGCTCACGC
>JAFLRS010000006.1 GCA_022511355.1 Alistipes sp. | reverse complement strand
TTCTAACCAGCTGAACTAACGCACCAATTGCTGATTGCGGATGCAAAGGTAATACGAAAAAGTTAAATGTGCAAATAAAAATCAGTTTTTTTTGAAAAAAGTGAAATTTACACTGCCGTAGCTTCTGGTCTGCAGGAATCGGGGATGCTCCGAAAAGTCGCGGTCCGACGAATGTTCGAATATCAGAATGCCGTCGTCGTTGAGTCGCTCCCCGCTGAATACCAGTTCGATAATCTGCTCCGAACCCGCAAGGTCATAGGGCGCGTCGGAGAAAATCACGTCGAAACTTTTGGCCGTATTCTTCAGATAGAGAAAGGCGTTGGCGTGTACGGCGTAGAAATTTTCGCATCCGAGTTTGCGGGCGGTATCCTTTATGAAGGCGTGATGCACTCCGTTCACCTCCACCGAAGTTACGCTCTTTGCGCCGCGCGATGCGAATTCGTAGGCTATCGAACCGGTGCCCGAAAAGAGGTCGAGCACGTCGCACTCCTCATAGTCGAGCATATTGTTCAGCACGTTGAACAGATTCTCTTTGGCGAAATCGGTCGTCGGTCTTGCCTTGAGGTTCTTGGGCGGAACGATTGCCCGTCCGCGATATTTGCCGCTTATTATTCGCATTTTACCTTACGGAAATACTTCTTCACGCGGGAGGCGGTATCGGCCGCTCCGTCGCCGCATATATATATATGGTATGCCGCGAGTCCGAAACGCTCGTCGAGAATGTGCAGACAATAGAGTATCTCGTCGAAATCGACGGTCCGCAGCGCTTCGGCGAACCGCAGTCTGCCGTCGTCGGAGAGCTTGAAGTAGCTTACATCTCCGTAGAGGGCGATGCGCAGTTCGCGTCCGCCGCCGTTTTCGAGTTCGAGCAGGGGCGAGGTGAATGCGGCGCGTTCGCCGAAATGGGGCCGTATGGCGTTGAGCATCTTCGACGACACGGCCATGACCGCGGTCATACCCTCTTTTTCGGCTGTGAGCGCAGTTTCGTCGGGTCGGCAGGCGAGTCCCGCCACGGCCAGATATCGTGCGGCGTTGTCGTGTTCGAACAGCTCCGACGGTATGAGCAGCGTTTTGTGCGTCACCACCTCGAACAGGGCTTCGGTCTGCGGATTGCGCAGTTCGTCGGGGAGGGCCTCGGCCGAAAAAGAGTGTCCACCCGATTCGAGGCGGATGGACACTTTGTTGTTGTCGGCCGAAGGATTGTTATTCCCAGTTTCCGGCCTCATTGTTACCTGCCTCCATCGAGCCGAACTTGATGCCCGGATATTTGTCGAGGTTGTTCACTTCGTTATCGACAAGGTTGATGAACTCCTGACGGTATTTGATGGTGTCGAGGAAGTTCTTGTAGGGTGCGCGGCACTCCACGACGGGGATTACGACTTTCGATTCGGTGGTAATCATGCCGGCTTCGAGGATATACTCCACCTTGTTGTTGGTGTAGGGGATGTATCGTATCTCCTTAACCTGTTCGGGAGTAAGGTGTTTGAAGAGCGAGTCTTTAACCGAGTAGGTAAATTTCTCGACATTCTGTTTTTTGAGTTTTTTGAGCATAGCCATTGCTACGGAGTCGTCTTCATCGACGATTTTGCGTTCGCCCTCCATATCTTCGGTAAGCACGAAGTTGATAAGCGAATCGAAGTCGGCGGTAAAGTGCTGATACTTGCTTTTGTACTGACGCTCGGCCAGACGGATGTCCTTGATGCGTTCGATTACGGCCTTCTTTCGTGTAGCCAGCTCGTTTTCGAATCCGATAGGAGTCGAAATCTGTTTGTAGATTGCATAAACCAGCGCAACGATAGCGATTGCGAGGATTACTTGGAAGATTTTTTTGACCATTTGAGTATTTGTTATTAAGTTTGTATCAAAATTTTCACGACCATCGGATTATGCTTAATACGACATTCGCGTCCCAAATTTACGAAAAAATATTATTCGAAGCAACACCGAGCCAAAAAAAAATAATAGAAAAGCTCTCGGAGTTTGTAACGGATGGCGATTGCCGTCGCATTTTCATACTCAACGGCTATGCCGGAACGGGTAAAACCACGGTGGTTTCGGCGCTTGTGGGGGCGTTGAAGTCGGCGGGCATGAAGCCTGTTTTGCTGGCTCCCACGGGTCGTGCGGCGAAGGTGCTGGCGCAATATTCGGGCGAACGTGCGCTCACGGTTCACAAACGCATCTACCGCGAGCGGACGAATGCTTCATATCAGTCGAGTTTTTCGCTCGATTTGAATCGCGAACAGCGGGCGGTGTTCATTGTGGACGAGGCTTCGATGCTTTCGGCGTTCTCTTCGTCGGACGATACCGTATTCGGCAGCGGTTCGCTGCTCGACGATTTGGTGAGCTACGTGCGCAGCGGACGCGACTGCCGTCTGATACTGGTGGGCGACGATGCCCAGCTGCCGCCCGTAGGTTCCGATTTCAGTCCTGCGCTCCGGCCCGGCGAGATGATGCAGTACGGCGATGTGGAGTACGGTTTGATGGACGATGTGGTGCGTCAGGAGGCCGCATCGGGCATTCTGTTCAACGCCACCATGGTGCGCTGTATGCTGGAGAACAATATAATAGAGATTCCGCAGTTCGACCTCGGATTTCCCGACATCGAACGTGTCGAGGGCGGCGAGTTTCTCGAGAAGCTTCAGGATTGCTACGACCGTTACGGACGCGACGAGACGATAGTCATAACGCGTTCGAACAAGCGTGCCAACCGCTACAACGAGGGCATACGCCGCAATGTGCTGTGTGCCGAGGAGGAGATCGAGAGCGGCGATATGCTGATGGTGGTCAAGAACAACTATCACTATACGGAGCGCATCGAGGATTGTCCGATGAACTTCATCGCCAACGGCGACATTGCACGTCTGAAGCGTCTGCGCCGTTTCGAGGAGTTTTACGGATTCCGGTTCGCCGATGCGGTGCTGTCGTTCGGCGACTACGACGACACCGAAATCTCGTGCAAGATTCTGCTCGACACCATATCTTCGGAGTCGCCGTCGCTGACGCGCGAGGAGCAGAACCGTCTGTTCACCGAGGTGGAGAAGGATTATCTGGATATAAACAGCAAGTTGAAACGCTTTCGCGAGATACGCGAAAATCCGCATTTCAATGCGGTGCAGGTCAAATTCGCATATGCCGTCACGTGCCACAAGGCGCAGGGCGGACAGTGGCGGGCCGTATTTGTAGACCGTTGTCTGTTCGGCGACGAACCCATGACCCGCGATATGCTGCGATGGCTCTATACGGCTCTCACGCGTGCCACCGACAAACTCTATCTGGTGAATTTCGACGAAAGATTCTTCGGCGAGTGACGCCCTTTTCGGAAAAATTCGTATATTTGTAGTGTTTTTACAGCGTGTCGGAAGCCGTTCCGGGACGGGGTTTTGCCCGTGTCCGCCTGGCGGCCGATGCACATAACCAAGAACCCTAATAAAGTAAACTTATGAAGAAACAAACCGTATTCGCAATTTTTGCGACTCTTCTGTTCTCGGCTGCCGCCGTGTGCGCCCAGCCTGCTGCGGCAACGCGCACGATTCAGGGCGCGACCGGCTACAAAAGCGTGACCGTCAAATCCTCCATGGATATCGTGTTCGACGATATCTACACCGACTCGATTTATATCGAGGCTCCGGCCGAACTCATGGAGAAACTCTCGCTCGAATACAAGGGCACATCGGTTACGGCATCCTACAAAAAAGCTTCGAAGAGGCTTATAAGCGACTCTCCGCGTGCAGTGCTTCATCTGTCGTCGCGCTGGCTCGAGTCGCTGAGCGTTTCGGGCGACTCCAACATCACCACCGCACAGCAGATTACCGGCAAAAAGCTCTCGATATCGCTCGACGGCGATTGCAGCATGACCGCCGATTTGAATGCGGCGACGGTGAATGTATCGCTGCAGCACGGAGCGCAGCTTCACTGTTCGCTCGTCTGCACGCAGCTCACCGTGTCGGAGAAGAGCGGTTCCATATTCGAAGCGACCGCGGGACGGTGCGGCAAACTTACGCTGACGGCTTCGGGCGACAGTTCGTTCGACGGAGCGCGGCTCGAGGATGTGAAGGGCTTGAAGGTGACCATGTCGGGCAACACCAAGGCCGACGTCAAGAGTGCCGGCGATGCAGTCGTTTCGCTTAACGACAATGCGCTGATGACCGGTTCGCTGCAGTGCAACAAACTGGCTCTGACCATGAGCAAGTCGAGCAACGCATTCCTCAGCGGAATGTGCAAGACTCTCACGCTCAAGACCGGCGACAAGTGCTACTTCCGCAACAGCGATTTCGAGACTCAGGCTTCGGCCACGTGTCAGATTGCGGGCAACAGCAACGCCGAAATCGATTGCCGCGGCAATGTCAATGTCAAGGCGACGGATGCAGCCAATGTGTATGTGGTCCGCTGTGGCGGCAAGCTCAAAATCGATGCGCGCGGAACCAGCAGCGTGACATATCCGCAGGGTACGCGCATGGATTCGATTCTGATTAAGGATCAGGCCGCTACCAAATTTCTGCCTGCCAACGGCACGGAGGAGACCTCCCGCTGACAGCATAGTCCGGCAGTATGATGATTGCGGGCAGGGATGCAGTGCGCCCTGCCCGCAATGGATAATGCAGCAAAATTCAAAAAAAGGGTAAATACAACTGAATGAAAAACGAGTCCGGTCAGCCTAAGGCCGATAATAAAAAATCGGAGAAAAAACATCTCGAAACCCCGCTGATGAAGCAGTATTACGCGGTGAAGGCGATGCATCCCGATGCGATTCTGCTCTTCCGCGTGGGTGACTTCTATGAGACTTACGGCTCCGATGCCGTGAGGGCCAGCGGAATCCTCGGCATTACGCTTACCCGACGTGCCAACGGTGCGGCCGCAAGCATCGAGATGGCGGGCTTTCCCTATCATGCCATCGACTCCTATATGCCCAAGTTGGTGCGTGCGGGCGAACGTGTAGCCGTATGCGAGCAGCTCGAGGACCCCAAAACCGTGAAGGGTCTGGTCAAGCGCGGAATAGTCGAACTGGTGACTCCCGGAGTCGTTATTGGCGACAATTCGGTGCTGGCCACCAAGGAGAATACATGGCTTGCGTCGGTGGCGTTCGGTCACGGCGACACTACGGGCATAGCCTTTCTCGATGTCTCGACCGGCGAATTCTGCACGGCCGAAGGCGATGACCGCTATATCGACAAACTTATTTCGAGCTTCGCTCCCAAAGAGGTTATCTATCAGCGCGGTTACGAGGACCGTTTTCGCGAGGCGTTCGGTTCGAAGCTCTACACCTACCGCCTCGAGGAGTGGGTCTTCTCGACCGATGTGAACCGCGAAAAGCTGTGCAAGCAGTTCGGGACCTCCAATCTCAAGGGATTCGGCATCGAGGATATGGGTCAGGCGATTGCGGCAGCGGGAGCTGTTCTCTACTATCTGGAGTTTACCGAACATCACGACATAGGCCACATATCTTCGATTTCGCGTATCGACCGTGAGGATTACGTCTGGATAGACCGTTTCACGATTCGCAATCTGGAGCTTTTCTCCTCGAACGGAGTCAATCGCAAGGGTTCGTTCGCCGACGTTATCGACCGCACGCTTACGCCTATGGGCGGCCGTCTGCTGAAGCGGTGGATAGCCATGCCGATTATGGATGCCGCACTGATAAACCGTCGTTTCGATGCGGTGGAGTATTTTGTGAACGACCGCGAATTTTCGGAGGCTGCGGGTGATGCGGTGTCGCTTATCGGCGATATCGAACGCATTTCGTCGCGCATAGCTTCGCTGCGGGTTTTGCCTCGGGAGTTCATACAGTTGAAGAACTCCTTGGCGGCGTTGGAGACGCTGAAGGCTTTGTTGGAGTCGACCGACAGCGATGTCATGCACGAGATAGCCTCGCGGATGGATATTCTGGAGGATGTGCGTCGTCATTTGGAGAGTACGCTCTATCCCGACCCTGCGACCAATCAGATACAGAAGGGCGGCATCATAGCCGACGGCGTGGATGCCGAACTGGACGATCTGCGCCGCATAGCGACCAACGGCAAGGATGTTTTGAACCTCATTCAGCAGCGCGAGAGCGAGGTTACGGGCATTCCGTCGCTCAAGATAGGCTACAACAACGTCTTCGGCTACTATATCGAGGTGCGCAACACGCATCGGGACAAGGTTCCGCAGGAGTGGGTTCGCAAGCAGACCCTTACCGGTGCCGAGCGTTATATTACGACCGAACTCAAAGAGTACGAAGAGAAGATTTTGGGAGCCGAAGGGCGTATTGTCGAGATTGAACAGCGCATCTACGGCGAGTTGATAGGGTATGTGTCGCGTCATTTGAAGACGCTGCTTGCCGATGCTCATGCGGTTGCCGTGCTGGACTGTCTGCATTCGTTCGCGGTAACGGCTGCCGAACGGAAGTATGTCCGTCCGGTCATCGACGATGGCCGCCGCATAGATATTCGCGAGGGTCGTCATCCGGTTATCGAGACGCTGCTTCCTGCGGGCGAGGAGTATATTCCCAACGACGTGATGCTCGACGACGACACGCAGCAGATAATGATGATTACGGGTCCCAATATGTCGGGTAAATCGGCATTGCTGCGTCAGACGGCGCTCATCGTGCTGATGGCCCAGATGGGTTCGTTCGTGCCGGCCGCGTCGGCGCATATCGGACTGGTAGACAAGATATTCACGCGTGTGGGCGCATCCGACAACATTTCGCAGGGCGAGTCCACGTTCATGGTCGAGATGTTGGAGTCGGCGTCGATTCTCAACAACATTTCCGACCGCAGTCTGGTGCTGCTCGACGAAATCGGACGGGGTACGAGCACCTACGACGGAATCTCGATTGCATGGGCTATGGTGGAGTATCTGCACAATCATCCTTCGGCGCGCGCCAAGACTCTGTTTGCCACTCACTATCACGAACTTAACGAGATGGAGCAGATGTGTCCGCGGGTGCGCAACTACAATGTGGCGGTCAAGGAGGTCGACAATACGATAGTCTTTTTGCGGAAGCTGGTGCGCGGAGGTACGGAGCATTCGTTCGGCATACACGTGGCGCAGATGGCGGGAATGCCGCGCAGCGTGGTGTCGCGTGCCAACGAAATCCTCGAGAATTTGGAGAAGGTTTACGGTGCGAACGAGATTGTTCCGAGCCGCAGTCCGCGTTTGCGCGGAGGCCGGCGTGCCGGAGTGAGGGAGGCGGTCGAGAGTTCTGATGCATTGGCTTCGATGCAGTTGTCGATGTTCCGTTTGGACGACCCCGTTTTGGTGCAGATTCGCGACCGAATAAAGGATTTGGATATAAATTCGCTGACGCCGCTCGAGGCTTTGAACAAGCTCAACGAAATCAAAAAGATAACCGGACTCTGATTTCGCGTGTCCGGTCGGTTTCCGCCCCTGCGCTCATTGCGGCTGCGGGGGTTTTTCGTCTTCGGATTCCGGCGAAATATTCTCCGTTAGGGCCGTAATGCGCAAATTTCCGTCGCAGCAGCAATACTGTTCGCGAAAAATCGTTATCTTTGCAAGTTAAAATGCGTAATTATGGCTAAAAAACAAAATAACAACGAATCATTCGAGTTTATCGACGATCTGAACGCCCTGCCCGATGTTATGGACGGCCGCCATCAGGTCATTCCCATCGTGACGGGTGGCGATTCTCCGCTCGAGGAGGTGCAGGTTCCCGAGATGCTGCCCATTCTTACGCTGCGCAGTTCGGTGCTGTTTCCGGGAGCGATTACGCCCATAACGGTGGGTCGCGAGAAGAGCATACATTTGGTGCGCAGTGTGGAATCGGAAGGCGGGATGCTCGGAGCGGTTTTGCAGCGCAACAGCGATGTCGAGGACCCCGCACCCGACGATATGTACAAGGTGGGAACGGCGGCTTCGATTCTGAAGGTGCTGGAGATGCCGAACGGCAATCTTACCGTCATTCTGCACGGTTTGAGCAAGATAGAGGTGGGCGAATACATATCGCTCAATCCCTTTATGAAGGCTCGCGTGACGCCGCTGTGCGACAGCGACCCGGGAGCCCGCAATGTGGAGTTCGACGCCATTATAGAGTCCATAAAGGATGTGGCTCTCAACATAATAAACATTTCGCCCACGATGCCCAAGGAGGCTGCGTTCGCAATCAAGAACATCGATTCGAAACGCGGACTCGTGAACTTCATAAGTTCGAACATGGAGCTGTCGGATGACGACCGTCAGTCGCTGCTCGAGGCTCCGGGACTGCTGGCCCGTTCGCGCAAGCTGCTCGAGATACTGATTCGCGAACAGCAGCTCACCGAATTGAAGCGTTCGATTCAGGACAAGGTGAAGCAGGAGATCGACCGTCAGCAGCGCGACTACTATCTGCAGCAGCAGATGCGCACCATTCAGGAGGAGTTGGGCGACAATGCCGATGCCGAAATCGACGAGATGCGCGAGGCCGCTTCGAAGAAGAACTGGCCTGCCGAAGTCGGTGAGCGGTTCGAGAAGGAGTTGCAGAAACTGGAGCGTCTGAATCCCGCCGTGGCAGAATATACGGTGCAGATAACCTATCTTCAGCTGCTGCTGGAGCTGCCGTGGAACGATGTTACGGAGGATAATCTGGACCTCAATTGCGCCCGCAAGCAGCTCGATGACGACCATTTCGGTCTCGACGAGGTTAAGGAGCGCATACTCGAACATCTGGCGGTCATCAAGCTCAAGGGCGACCTCAAATCGCCGATTCTGTGTCTTTACGGCCCTCCGGGAGTGGGCAAAACCTCGCTCGGAAAGTCGGTGGCTGCGGCTTTGGGACGCAAGTTCGGCCGCATATCGCTGGGCGGTATGTATGACGAGTCGGAGATTCGCGGCCATCGCCGAACTTATATAGGCTCGATGCCCGGACGCGTAATCGAAACCATCAAACGATGCGGTTCGTCGAATCCGGTAATCATTCTCGACGAAATCGACAAGGTGTCGGCGGCCAATCACGGCGACCCGTCGAGCGCTCTGCTGGAGGTGCTCGACCCCGAACAGAATACGACATTCCACGACAACTACATCGACATGGAGTACGATTTGTCGAAGGTTCTGTTCATAGCCACGGCCAACAATGTGGGCAAGATAGCCCCTGCACTGCGCGACCGCATGGAGCTGATAAACATTTCGGGATACATTCTCGAGGAGAAGATACGCATAGCCATAGACCATCTGCTGCCGAAGCAGCGCGAGGCTCACGGTCTGAAGCCCGGGGAGCTTTCGTTGTCGCCGCAGTCGGTCGAGAAGATAATTTCGGAGTATACGCGCGAATCGGGAGTCCGTTCGCTCGATAAGAATATCGCCAAACTGGCGCGAGCACGTGCCAAGAGCGTGGCTTTCGGCGAGGAGTTCTCGCCGGAGATGACTCCGGCCGATATCGAGAAGATTCTCGGCAAACCCAAATTCCTCAATGACCGCTACGACATCAAGGATATGGTCGGTGTGGTTACGGGTCTGGCATGGACCGAGGTCGGCGGCGACATTCTCTACATCGAATCGGTGCTGACTCCGGGCAAGGGCGCTTTGAGTCTTACGGGCAATCTGGGCGATGTGATGAAGGAGTCGGCGACCATAGCATTCGAGTGGGTGAAGTCGCACTTCGGGGAGTTGGGAATCGACAGGGAGAAGTTCGAGAAATTCGACCTCAATATCCACGTTCCCGAGGGAGCGGTGCCCAAAGACGGACCTTCGGCCGGCATTACGATGATAACTTCGATAGTCTCCACCTTCACGGGCCGCAAGGTTCGCGAACGCATAGCCATGACGGGCGAGACCACTTTGCGCGGCAGGGTGCTTCCGGTGGGCGGCATCAAGGAGAAGATTCTGGCGGCGAAGCGTGCCGGTATTTCGCATATCATCATGTGCGAGGAGAACCGCAAGGATATCGAAGAGATTAAGCCCGAATATGTTGCGGGTATGGAATTCAGCTATGTGCGCACTAACGAAGATGTTTTGCGTCTGGCTCTTGAGCAGTAGAGGAGTATGAAGTTCGTAGCCATAATACCTGCGCGTTACGCCTCGACCCGATTCGAGGGCAAACCGCTGGCCGTACTGGGAGGCAAACTCGTTGTGGAACGTGTTTACGAACAGGTTTCGGCGGTAATGGATGCCGTGGTGGCGACCGACGACCTGCGGATATTCGAAGCCGTGGAGTCGTTCGGCGGCCGTGCGGTGATGACTTCGCCCGACCACAAGAGCGGCACCGACCGTTGTTGGGAGGCCTATTGCAAGTTGGGTGCGGAGTACGATGCGGTGGTGAATGTTCAGGGCGACGAGCCATTCATCCGCCGTTCCCAGATAGAGGCGGTGAAGCGCTGCTTCGACGATGCCTCGACCGATATCGCCACGCTGGTGCGCCCGTTCGGAGCCGATGAGGGGTTGCCGGCGCTGGAGAATCCCAATTCGCCGAAGGTGGTACTCGACAACGAAGGTCGGGCCGTATACTTTTCGCGTTCGGTGATTCCCTATTTGCGCGGCGTCGAACGCAGCCGATGGCTCGGGTGTCACACCTTCTACAAGCATATCGGAATGTATGCGTTTCGTGCCGATGTGCTGCGCCGCATAACGTCGCTGCCTCAGTCGCCGCTGGAGCTTGCGGAGTCGCTGGAGCAGCTGCGATGGCTCGAGAACGGATACCGGATCGGGGTGGGGATAACCGATGTGGAGACCATCGGAATCGACACGCCCGAGGATTTGGCACGCGCCGAAGAGTGGCTGCGTGCGCATAACGGAATAATAGAGTGAAAGATATGAAACTGATTGCAGGACCGTGCGTTATCGAGGATGCCGCGTTGTTGGATTGCGTGGCGGGCCGTCTTAAGGAGATAAACGGCCGATTGGGCACCGAAATCATATTCAAGGCGTCGTTCGACAAGGCGAACCGCACGTCGGGTTCATCCTATCGCGGGGTGGGCATGGAGCGCGGATTGCGTATGCTTGCCGATGTGAAGTCGAAGTGGGGTTTGCGCATTCTGACCGACATTCACGAACCGTGGCAGGCGGCTCCGTCGGCGGAGGTTGCCGATGTGTTGCAGATACCGGCGTTTCTGTGCCGTCAGACCGATTTGGTGACGGCCGCCGCACGTACCGGCCGCATAGTGAATGTGAAGAAGGCGCAGTTTCTGTCGGGAGCCGACATGAAGTATCCCTATCTGAAGGCGATGGAGGCGGGCGCAGCCGACGTATGGCTTACCGAACGCGGCAATTCGTTCGGATACAACAATCTGGTAGTCGATTTCCGCAATATTCCCGAGATGTTGGGAATTTCGCCCACGGTGATAATGGACTGCACCCATTCGGTGCAGCGTCCCGGAGCGGCGGGCGGACGGACGGGCGGCAATCGCGAGTATGTGCCGTCGATGGCTTTGGCGGCGAAGGCGTTCGGAGCGACGGGTTACTTTTTCGAGGTGCATCCGCGTCCCGACGAGGCTCTGAGCGACGGACCCAATATGCTGGAGCTGGACAAATTGGAGGAACTGATTAAACAACTGCTGTAATGGGCGAGAGTGAAAAACTGAATATTCTGGAGGTCGCACGCCGTGCGATACACACCGAAACGCTGGCTTTGCAGCGGCTCGAACGTTCGTTGGACGAGTCGTTCGTGGCGGCGGTCGAGACCATACTGGGCTGCAGCGGCAAGGTGATAATTACGGGTATGGGCAAGTCGGGTCTGGTCGGACGCAAGATTGCGGCCACGCTGGCCAGCACCGGGACTCCGAGTTTCTTTCTGCATCCGGGCGAGGCGTTCCACGGCGATTTGGGAATGATTTCGCGCGAGGATGTGGTGGTGGCTCTCTCCTATTCGGGCGAGACCGACGAGATTCTCAAGATAGTCCCCTTCATCCACGACAACGGCAATCCTCTGATTGCCATGACCGGCAACCGCGAATCGTCGTTGGCGAAGAATGCCGGCGTGCATCTTGACGTGTCGGTGCGCGAGGAGGCCTGCATTCTGCATCTGGCGCCTACATCCTCCACTACGGCGCAGATAGCTATGGGCGACGCTTTGGCGGTGGCTCTTATGAAGATGCGCGAATTTTCGAGTGTCGATTTCGCACGTCTGCATCCGGGCGGCAGTTTGGGCCGCCGTCTGCTGATGAAGGTGGAGAATATCATGCGCAGCGAGAATCTGCCGGTTGTGGGTCGCGACTGCTCGGCGAAGGATATGATTCATGCCGTGAGCCGCGGCGGTTTGGGATTGATTGTCATCTGCGACGGCGACCGCATCGAGGGAATAGTCACCGACGGCGACATTCGTCGGGCTATGGAGCGTCGCGGAAAGGACTTTTTCGATATTCGGGCCGTGGATATAGCCACGCGCAACCCCAAGAGCATAGGCATGGATGCCAAACTGATAGAGGCCGAACGTCTTATGACCCGTTATAAGGTCAATTCGCTGTTGGTGACCGATGCCGCGGGCAGACTTGCGGGCGTGGTTCAGATTTACGACATCAAGTTGTAATGCGGTTCATTGCTCCTCTGCGGGCATTCGCAGAGGAAAGGAGAATAAAAAAACCGTTCCGGATTCGGAACGGTTTTTCGTTTTGCGCTTACTCTTTGGAAGAGGTAATGCGCTTCTCCTTGATGCGGGCTTTTTTACCCGTGAGCTGACGCAGATAGTAGATGCGGGCACGACGAACGACGCCGATTTTGTTCACCTCGATTTTGTCGATGTGGGGCGAGTAGAGCGGGAAGATACGCTCGACGCCGACACCGTTCGAGATTTTGCGGATTGTGAACATTTTGGTTTTGCCCGAACCCTTGATCTGGATTACCACTCCGCGGAAGCTCTGCAGACGCTCTTTGTTACCCTCGACGATGCGATAGGTTACTGTAATCGTGTCGCCTGCCTTGAACGAAGGCACATCTGCGTCCGTTTTGGGCCACAGCTGCTCGTTCACCATTCTGATAATCGAATCTTTGTTCATGTTGTTGCAACAATTTTTCGTTAGCCGTTCAACATTGTCGCTGCACCTTCGCTACCATGCGGAATCACTGTTCCGCAATCCCGATGCACGATGCATCTGTTGTTCGGGCGCCCTGTCACAAGAGGTTGATACGGGAGTGCAAAGATAGATAATTTTTTTCAAATGAAAATTTATAATGCGAAAAAATCGCAAAAATTGCCCGATTGCAAAAAAATATCTATCTTTGTTTAATTTACAGCAAAACCATGCGAGTATGGAAAAGAGTTTGGAGATAAAATACCGTTATTACGGCTCTTTGTGCGAGATGTCGTCGGAAGACCGTGAGCTTGTCGAGGCGGCCATGAAGGCGGTCGACGGCGCATACGCTCCCTATTCGGGCTTCAGAGTCGGTGCGGCTGCTCGTCTTCGCAGCGGCGAGACGGTGCATGGGGCCAATGTCGAGAGCGAAGTTTTTCCGTCGGGGATGTGTGCCGAGCGTTCGTTGCTCTACTGGCTGCAGTCGAACCGTCCCGACGATCCGGTCGAGACGCTGGCCATAGCTTCGTCGCCTTCGGAGCGCGAATGTTATCCGTGCGGCGGATGTCGTCAGGTGATGGTCGATACCGAACGGCGTCAGGGTTCGGCAGTCCGCGTCATAATGTACGGAAACGGTACGGCTTCGGTGGTGGAGTCGGCTTCCGATTTGCTGCCGTTCGCCTTCATACTTTAATATAATGCAGAGTCATGTTCAGCGGAAGTGACATATTGTACGAGGACAACCATCTGATGGTGGTGAACAAGCACGCGGGCGACTCCGTGCAGCCCGACCCGTCGGGAGGTCCGGCTCTCGAGACCGAAATCAAGGAGTTTCTGAAGCTCCGCGACGGCAAACCGGGCAATGTTTTTCTGGGTGTGGTGCATCGCATCGACCGTCCCGTGAGCGGGGCCGTACTCTTCGCCAAAACCTCGAAGGCGCTGGTGCGTCTGAACGAGATGCTGCGCAACGGCGAGTTCAGGAAACGCTACTGGGCCGTGACCGAGGAGATGCCGCGACCCGAAGAGGGCGAACTTCGCCACTGGCTGCTGCGCGACGGCCGCACCAACCGTTCCCACGTCTACAACTCTCCGAAGGGCGATGCCAAGGAGTCGCGTCTGCGTTATTCGCTGGTGTGCCGCAGCGACCGTTATTCGTTGGTCGAGGTCGATTTGCTTACGGGCCGTCATCATCAGATTCGCGCCCAGCTCTCGAAGATAGGCTGCCCCATCAAGGGTGATTTGAAGTACGGAGCCAAGCGTTCGAATCCCGACGGCGGAATCTCGCTCCATTCTCGGAGTCTCGAATTTATGCATCCCGTCCGCAAAGAGCCGGTAAAGGTTACGGCACCCGTGCCGGCGGGCGACAATCTGTGGCGTTATTTTGCCGAAACGGCGGAGAATATCTGAAATCATGAGAGTGCTTGTACAGCGTGTTGCCGAGGCATCGGTGACGATAAGCGGACGTATGAAGTCGCGAATCGGGGCCGGAATGATGATTCTGGCGGGAATCGAGGCGGCCGACAGCGACGAAGATATAGAGTGGCTCTGCAACAAGCTGTCGAAACTGCGCATATTCGACGATGCCGACGGAGTGATGAATCTCGACGTTATGCAGACCGGAGGCGAGATTCTGGCGGTGAGTCAGTTCACGCTGCACGCTTCGACCCGCAAAGGCAATCGTCCTTCATATGTAAAGGCGGCTCCCGAAGCCGTTTCGCGTCCGTTGTACGAAGCTTTCGTGCGGCGGTTGTCCGAGGTGTCGGGACGCGAGGTCAAGACGGGCGAATTCGGAGCCGATATGCAGGTGGCGTTGGTGAATGACGGTCCCGTAACCATCTGGATTGACAGTAAGAACAGAGAATAAAGATATACAAACGAGTCTGAAATGAAAAGGTTTTTGCTTTTGGTTGTTGCGTCCGCATTCATGACGGCTTGCAACGTCGAGGAGTCCCGTCCGGAGCTTCCGGTGATAGAGGTTTCCGATGCGGAGATGATTGTGGATGCCGGTTCGCATAGCGGCGTGGAGCTGCGTTATGCTCTGCGCGCGTCGGGTGATTTCGAGGCGTGGGCTTCGGAGGCGACGGTCGTTCCGACTGCCGATGCGGAATGGATAAAGAATCTCGAATGCCGCGAAGCGGGTCTTGTCACATTCGATGTCGAAGCCAATCCCCATACGGTCGAACGCGTCGCCTCTATTCTGTTGTCGTTGGGGCTTGCCGGCTGCGAGGATGTTGAGGTGAAGGTGATTCAGTCGGCTGCTGATGAAGATGCCGGCGGCGGTGGCGGAGACGGCGGCGGTGAAGGCGATAAGGGCGGCGGAGAGACGGTGACGAATGTCTACCGCACGGGTTGGGCCGAGCTTCCGGTGGAGCGGAGTACGAAGTACGATGCCGCGACGCTCTATTATGCCCATCATCTCTGTGCCGGCGGCGAGAAGAATGCGCAGAACAACGGCAAGGCCCGAAACTATACGGTATGTTTCAGTTCGGCGCATCATTGCCCCGTTTGGGTTGCGGCACCGCGTCATAAGATGTACGAAGGCTCGACAAAACGCACCGATGCCTACGCTCCCGACCCCGAGATTCCGTCGGGTATCCAATATTTGCAGGAGAGTGCGGGCAATTCCACCTACAATCGCGGTCATATGCTGGGTTCGGCCGAACGCACGGTCTCTGCGGCGACGAACCGTCAGGTCTTCTATTATACGAACATAGCTCCGCAGAAGAACGATACGTTCAATACCGGCGGAGGTGCGTGGAACAAGCTCGAGGACTGGGTGGACGGCAAGATATGTTCCGACACGACATACATCGTCATAGGCACATATTTCGACTCTTACACCGACGGATACGGATATTCGGCCTCTCCGAAGAAGATAACCTATGGCGGCCGCAGCGACGTTTCGTGTCCCACGATGTTCTACTACATTCTGTTGCGGACGAAGAGCGGCAAAACCGGCAAGTCGGTGACCGAATGCCGCCGCGATGAGTTGATGTGTGCGGCATTTGTCCGAAGCCACGAATGCGCGAAGGGCACCGAGGTGAGCCGCAAGGATATGATTTCGGTTGCCGCGTTGGAGGAGATTACGGGTTTCACCTACTTCGCCAATGTGCCCGAAGCTCCCAAAGACAGCTTTAATCCGTCAGACTGGGGCTTGTAGCCATGATTCATCCGTGGGGCGACGAACGGCCTTATAACAGTTATTCGAGCTATTTTCGGCGTCTGTTCGGCGGCCGCGTGCAGAAACTGTCGGTCGATGCGGGCTTCACGTGTCCCAATCGTGACGGCACGGCGGGTACGGGCGGATGCACCTTCTGCATAAACGGAGCTTTTACGCCGTCGTACTGCACGCCGTCGAAGAGCATTTCGCAGCAGATAGCCGAGGGCATCGAATTTCATCGCAACCGTTATCGTTCGGCTTCGCGTTATTTGGTCTATTTTCAATCCTACTCCAATACCTACGCTTCGGTGGAGCGTCTGCGGGAGCTTTACGGCGAGGCTCTGTCGCATCCCGAGGTGGCGGGGATAGTGGTTGGCACGCGTCCCGACTGCATCGACGACGAGAAGCTCGACCTGCTGGCTTCGATAGCCCGCGACCGTTATGTGGCCGTGGAGTACGGCATAGAGTCGGTGAACGACGCCGTGCTGCGCATGGTGAACCGCGGACACGACTTTGCGACGGCTCGTCGTGCCGTCGTGATGACTGCGGCGAGGGGTCTGCATACGGGCGCCCATTTCATAATAGGATTCCCCGACGAAACCGACGAAGATGTGCTTGCGTCGGTCGATGTCATAAATTCGCTGCCGCTCACTACGGTGAAGTTTCATCAGTTGCAGGTTTTCCGCGGCACGGCGATGGCTGCGGAGTACGACCGCGACCCTCATCGATTTCCGTTCCGCACGACCGGGGAGTATATCGACCTTATGGCCGAGATTCTGCGCCGTTTGCGTCCCGATATAGTTGTGGAACGCTTTGCGAGCGAGGCTCCGCCGCGATACCACTACGGCCGCAACTGGGGATTTCTGCGCAACGAGACTCTGTGGTCGATGCTCGAAAAAAGATTGCTCGAACTGGGTGCTTTTCAAGGCGAAAAATTCGTATATTTGCAATCGTAACAATTTATGCAAACCCGTAAACGATGAACACTATTACGCGCAAACTGCTGATAGGGGCGAAGGAGTACCTCATTATGACATTCGGAATGTTCCTTTATGCCTTCGGATACATCTGTTGCATTCTGCCTGCGCACTGCATGGGCGGAGGTGCGACGGGTGTCAGCCTTTTGATTCACTACATTTCGGGCGGAGTGCTGCCTTTGGGCGTGCTTGTGCTGATAATCAACGGCATACTGCTGATTGCCGGCGGTCTTGTAGTGGGGTGGAATTTCGGAATAAAGACTCTTTACTGCATCGGAATGCTGTCGCTTATGATGTCGATACTTCAGATTCCGGCCATCAACGAGTTCTGCAATCTGCATCTCGAGAACGACCGTTTTCTGTCGGTGATTTTGGGCGGCATACTGGCCGGAATAGGTGTAGCGTTGAGTTTCCAGCAGGGAGGTTCGACCGGCGGCACCGACATCGTGGCCATGATAATCAACAAGTTCCGCACCATAAGCTACGGCCGCATACTCATTACTTCTGACTTTTTCATTATCGGTTCGGCGCTTTTCGTGAACGATTTGGGTATCGACGGCGTTATTTACGGTTATGTCTTCGTGGCTGTTTTCGGCTATACGGTCGATATGATTATGGCGGGCAACCGTCAGTCGATGCAGATATTCATCGTTTCGCGCGACTACCGTGCCATGGCCGATGCCATTATCAATCAGGCGCACCGCGGAGCCACGGTCATCGACGCCTGCGGATGGTACTCCAAGGAGGAGAGCAAAATCGTGATGGTGGTCTGCCGCAAGAGCGAACTCTCCATAATTCTGCGTATCGTCAAGACCGTCGATCCTAATGCCTTTATTTCGGCAGGTTCGGTTATGGGTGTCTACGGCAAGGGCTTCGATGCTCTTAACAAGGCCTGAACCTCCGATTGCCGAGCAGTGAACCGATATGCCGACATAGTATTGCCGCTCTGGCAGCCGCTCTATACATTTGCGGTGCCCGACGACTGCAAGGTCGTCGAGGGCGATGCCGTGGCGGTGCAGTTCGGTTCGGGTTCGAGGAGCATCTTTACGGGAGTCGTCTGGCGTCTGCACGACCGCCGTCCCGAGGCGGGGAAAATCAAACCGGTAATACGTACTCTTTACGACCGTCCGCTTCTCACGCAGCAGCAAATGCGTTTTTGGGAGTGGATGGCCGACTATTATATGTGTACTTTAGGGGAGGTGATGCGTTTTGCTCTTCCCTCGATGATAAAGCCGCGCGGAGCCGGCGAGGAGGAGTTCGGACGCGAGGAGTTCAAACCGCGCATGACGTCATTCGTCGTTGCGGGCGTGACTCCGACGGTGGAGGAGTTTGCGAAACTGCGGCGTCGTGCCCCCAGGCAGGCGGAGTTGCTCGAGGCGGTGAGTTCGGCGGGCGGGATTGCGCGCGGCAAGTGCGGAGAAGCTGCCCTGTCGGCGCTTTTGAAGAAGGGATTTTTGCGTTTGGAGCTTCGCGAGGCGGAGTGCCGCGATTCGCAAGCGGCGACGGACGGTATGCCTGCGCTTACCGAAGCGCAGTCGAAGGCGGCGGAGGAGATTCGCCGCGGATGGGAGAGCAACGATACGGTGCTGCTGCATGGGGTTTCGGGTTCGGGCAAGACCGAGATATATATGCATCTGGCTGCGGAGATTATAGCCGCAGGCGGCGACGTGCTGATGCTGGTGCCCGAAATAGCCCTTACCACGCAGTTGGTGTCGCGCATACGCCGCATATTCGGCGAGCGTGTTACGCCCTATCATTCGAAGCTTACGGCGCGTCAGCGTACCGAGACCTATCTGCGTCTGAATGGTTCTGCGGGCGGGAATTTCGTTGTGGGCGCGCGTTCTGCGCTCTTTCTGCCGCTTCACGGACTGCGGCTGGTCATAGTGGACGAGGAACACGATTCGGGCTATCGTCAGACGGAACCGCCGCCGCGCTATCACGGACGCGATGCCGCTCTGATGCTTGCGCGCATCTGCGGAGCGAAGTCGCTGCTGGGCAGTGCGACGCCCTCGCTCGAATCCTATATGAGAGCCTGTACGGGCAAATACGCCCGGGTGCTGCTGGGCGAAAGATATGGTGGCGGCGAGGCTCCGCGAATCGTTATTTCGGATACGGTTCGGGCCGTGAAGCGCAACGAACGGCGTTCGCACTTCAACAAGGAGGTCATCGATGCCGTCGCAGACCGTCTGGAGCGCGGAGAACAGATTCTGCTCTTTCAGAACAGACGCGGATATTCGCCTTATACTTCGTGCAGTCATTGCGGCCGCACGATAAGGTGTCCGCACTGCAATGTAACCATGTCGCTGCACGGCGGCAACCGATTGGTGTGTCATTATTGCGGCCGCACCGAACGAAAACCGCTGCGGTGTCCGGCCTGCAATGCGGGCGAGGTGGTGCCGATGGGATTCGGAACCGAGAAGATCGAGGCCGAGATATCGGCTCTTTTTCCTGCGGCGCGGGTATTGCGTCTGGACCGCGATTCCGCACCGTCGCAGAGTGCCTGCGAACGTATTCTGGATTCATTTGCGCGCGGCGATGCCGATATTCTGGTCGGGACTCAGATAATTACGAAAGGACTCGATTTCGACCGCGTTACTTTGGCCGTGGTTCTCAATGCCGACAATCTGCTGAATGCTCCCGACTACCGTGCCGCCGAGCGAGCTTTTCAGACCGTGATGCAGTTTGCGGGCCGCGGCGGACGCAGGAATGTGCGCGGCGAGGTGATAATTCAGACCTCGGAACCCGAACATCCGGTGCTGCAGCAGGCTTCGCGATACGATTACGAGGGTATGGTGCGGATGCAGCTGGCCGAACGTCGTATGTTCCACTATCCTCCCTATGCGCGGGTGACAGCGGTCACGCTGCGGCATCCCGATGCGGCGGTTCTGCACGCTGCCGCCGGCGATACGGCGGCGGCATTGCGCGAGCGTTTTTCGAAACGTGTATTCGGGCCGTCGGTGCCGGCGGCGGAGCGCATACGCAACGAATTCGTCGCCGAGGTGGTGGTTAAAATCGAGAGCGGAGCTTCGTTCAGCCGTGCGCGCGCAATACTGAGCGAGACGGTGGCGGCCGTAATGTCGCGTCCCGAATACAAAAATCTGACAATCTTCTGCAATGTCGATATTTAAGAGCTATGCCTCCGCACTGGTCAATCTGATGGTTCCGCGTCTGTGTCCCGTCTGCCACGTGGCTCTCGACTATGACGAGACGCTGGTATGCCGCGACTGTCGGGAACACGCTCCGGTGACCGGATTCTGCCGCGATGCATGGAATCCGATGGTCGAACGTCTCGAGGCTTTTCTGCCTGTATATCGTGCTGCGGCTCTGCTGTGGTACAACGACGGAGGACGCTGGCGCCGCATAATTCATCACTTCAAGTATGAGGACAAGTGGTATATGGCGCGTTTGGCGGGCGAGTGGCTGGGCGAGGCTCTCGACGAAAGCGAACTGTTCGCCGATGTCGATAAGGTGATACCCGTTCCGCTGCACTGGCGCAAGCGCATCTCCCGCGGATACAATCAATCGGAGTATATAGCTGCCGGTGTGGCTTCGGTTCTGGGTGCGGAGGCCGATTTCCGCAGCGTGCGCCGCAAGGTGAACAATCCGAGTCAGACGCTCAATTCGGCCATGCAGCGATGGAACAATGTGGACGGCATATTCGAGGTCCGCAATCCCGATGCTCTGCGCGGCCGTCATATTCTGTTGGTGGACGACGTGTTCACCACGGGAGCGACGGTCGTATCGTGTGCCGACACCATTCTGCGCAGCACGGGCATCGAGAATGTGAAGATAAGCGTGGCGACCTTCGCCGTAGCCCGCAAGCTGGTCGATATATTGTGACCGCCGATGAGGGCCAATTGAAAAACTATTCGTATTTTTGTGGAAAATCTGCTGAAATGGCGAGAAAAAAAGCTGCTTTGCCCTTTATAGAGGGGCTTGAAATAACGACGCTGGCGGCCGAAGGCAAGGCTATGGGGCGTTGGAACGATATAGTGGTATTCGTACCCATGACTGTTCCGGGCGACGTGGTGAATGTTCAGATACGCAATCGCCGCCGCAGATTCATGGAGGGTGCTGTCACCGAATTCGTGCGACGTTCGCCGCTGCGTGCCGAGCCTTTCTGTCCCCACTTCGGGGTGTGCGGAGGCTGCAAATGGCAGAATCTGCCTTATGAGGAGCAGCTGCGCTTCAAGACCGAACAGGTTCGCGACCAGCTTTCGCGCATAGGCAAGGTGGCTCTGCCCGAAATATTGCCCTGCCTCGGGTCGGCGAAGACGCGGTTCTACCGCAACAAGCTGGAGTTCACGTTTGCCGACCGACGCTGGCTCACATACGAGGAGATAGCCGCGGGCGGCGACATCGAACAGCGTCCGGCACTGGGATTCCATATCCCCAATATGTTCGACAAGATTCTCGACATCGACTGCTGTATGCTTCAGCCCGACCCGTCGAACTCCATTCGCGACGAGGTGAAGCGTTTCTGCATCGGGAACGGCTATTCGTTCCACAACGCCCGCGAGCATACGGGGCTTATGCGCGAAATAGTTATACGCACGGCTTCGACGGGCGAGATTATGGTAATCGTGGTGTTCAACGAGGATGACCGCAAGCGCATCGAGGCTCTGATGACTCATTTGCAGGAGCGTTTTCCGCAGATTACTTCGCTGTTTTATGTGGTCAATACCAAGTGGAACGATTCGCTCACCGACCAGACTCCCGTACTCTTTGCGGGCAAGGACCATATCGTCGAGAGCATGGAGGGTCTGCGGTTCAAGGTGGGTCCGAAGTCGTTCTATCAGACCAACTCCGAACAGGCATACGAACTCTACAAGGTGGCGCGCGAATTTGCCGGACTCAGACCCGAAGATACTCTTTACGACCTCTATACCGGTACGGGTACCATCGCCAACTTCTGTGCCCGCCGATGCCGCAAGGTGGTGGGCATCGAGTATGTTCCCGAGGCTATCGAGGATGCGAAAATCAATTCGGCGCTGAACGGCATCGACAATACGTCGTTCTATGCCGGCGATATGAAAAATGTACTCGACGCCGCATTTATCGAGCGTAACGGCCGCCCCGACGTGATAATTCTCGACCCGCCGCGTGCCGGAGTCGATGAACCGGTCATAGGGGTGATAATGCGTGCCGCTCCCGAACGCATCGTCTACGTAAGCTGCAATCCGGCCACTCAGGCCCGCGATTTGGCGTTGTTCGATTCGCAGTACGAGGTGGCGGCGGTTCAGCCCGTGGATATGTTCCCCCACACGCATCATGTCGAGAATGTGGTTAAATTGGTGAAAAGACAATAATTGCCCGCTGCGGGGCGTTATAATTGCAGATATATGTGCAAACTTAAAATTCACGCTTTATGAAAAAGATTGTTTTGATGATGGCCGCCGTATCGATTTTTGCGGCCTGTTTGCCCGCAGCGGCGCAGTCCGACGAGAAGTTTCCGTGCTATGCCGATGTCACGGGTTATGCCGAACGCAATGTCACTCCCGATACATTCTATCTGACGATTGTCATTGCCGAGAAGGATTCGAAGGGCAGGATTTCGGTCGAGAATCAGCAGCGCGATATGTTGAAGTCGCTTCGTTCGCTGGGTGTCGATACCGACCGACAGCTGACGATGGCCGATATGTCGGGCGAATATTTCAAAAAGAAGAATACGCTGCTGACGGTTCAGTACCGCCTGAAGCTTACTTCGTCGGCCGATGTGCAGCGGGTCTATTCGGCGTTGGGCGAGCTGGGCATCTCGAGCGTGACCATACGAAGCGTCTCCTGTTCGAAGATGAACGAGGTTCGCAACGAAGTCCGCATCGAGGCGATGAAGAACGCCCGCGAAAAGGCCACCATGCTGGCCGAGGCTGTGGGTCAGGGCATCGGAGCCTGCATCCGCATCAACGACTATTCGCGCGATGTCGCCGAGGAGGCGGTCATGACCTATAATCTGCGTGCCGTGAAGGCCGCCAATGCCGATGCCGACTTCATGCTCGAAGATGAGGATGCCCCCGAGTTCAAACCCATAAAGGTGACGGGCAATGTCAATGCCCGTTTCGTGCTGCTGGGCCCCGAGGGCGAAACCATACGCTGATATTGAGTTAAATATATGAAGATACACAGATTCGTATTCAATCCGCTGCAGGAGAATACCTATATCCTTTGGGACGACACGTCGGAATGCGTGACGGTCGATGCGGGCAATCTTTCGGCCCGCGAAGACCGCGCACTCTCCGATTTCATCGAGGCGCAGGGCCTCAAACCGGTCGCGGCCGTCAATACGCACGGTCATTTCGACCATCTTGCCGGCGCGAGTTATGTGTGCGCGACATACGGAGTTCCGTTCGCAATGTCGTCGAAGGATGCATTTCTGCTTGCGGCCGCATCGCAGACGGCACGAATGTACGGAGTGGAGACGGGCGAGACTCCCTCGAAAATCGACATCGACCTCGATGCCTCGGATTCGTTCACGTTCGGGAATACGACCCTTCGGGTGATACCCGTTCCGGGTCATACTCCGGGTCATGTGGCGCTGTTCGAACCCGATTCGGGGACTCTGCTCTCCGGCGACACTCTTTTCCGCGAGAGCATAGGCCGCACCGACCTCGCAGGCGGCGATTATTCGTGGATTATGCGTTCGATACTCGAGAAGATTATGCCTTTGGGCGATGAGGTTCGGGTGCTGCCGGGTCACGGCGAGGAGACCACCATAGGTCATGAAAGTCTCTACAATCCCTTTATCGTCGAGGTACTCAACGACGAGGTAAATTACAGATAGTCCGATGAGAATTGACATCATATCTTCGGTTCCCGACCTGCTGGTTTCGCCTTTGGGCGAGTCGATACTCAAACGTGCGCAGGAGAAGGGCATGGTCGAAATCGTGGTTCACAACCTCCACGATTACGCTCACGACAAACGCCATACCACCGACGATTATCCTTTCGGGGGCGAGGCGGGCATGGTCATGAAGTGCGAACCGGTTTTCGAACTTGTGGAGAAACTGCAATCGGAGCGTCGTTACGACGAAATCATATTCACTTCGCCCGACGGCATACGCTACGACCAGCACGAGGCCAACCGACTCTCGACGCTCGGGAACATAATCATTCTCTGCGGCCATTACAAGGGCATCGACTACCGCATACGCGAGCATCTGGTTACGCGCGAGATTTCGATAGGCGACTATGTGCTGACGGGCGGCGAGCTGGCTGCCGCCATAATTGCCGATTCGGTGGTGCGTCTGATTCCGGGAGCGATAGGCGACGAGGAGTCGGCTCTGACCGACTGTTTTCAGGACAATCTGCTTGCTCCGCCGGTCTATACGCGTCCGGCCGATTTTCGCGGCTGGAAGGTCCCCGAGGTGTTGTTGTCGGGCAACTTCGCCGAGATTGAGAAGTGGAAAGAGGCTCAGGCATGGGAGCGCACGGAGCGTCTGCGTCCCGATTTGATAGAGTCGATGGATAAAGAGTAGAGGGTTATGAGGTACTATCTGATTGCGGGCGAGCCTTCGGGCGATTTGCACGGGGCCAATCTGATGCTGGGGTTGAAAAAGGCCGACCCCGCAGCCGAATTTCGATTTTGGGGCGGCGACAGGATGGCCGAAGCGGGCGGTGCCGGAAATTTGGTCCGCCACTATCGCGACACGTCGTTTTTCGGGCTCGTGCAGGTGCTGCGCAATCTGCGTACCATTCTGCGTCAGGTGGGGGAGTGCCGCCGCGACATCGAGGCTTACAATCCCGATGCGGTGATTCTTATCGACTACCCGGGATTCAATATGCGCATAGCCGAATTCGCGCACAGACGCGGATTCCGCGTATTCTATTACATAGCTCCCAAAGTGTGGGCGTGGAAGGAGCGTCGTGTGAAGGCCATACGCAAATATGTGGACCGTCTTTATACCATTTTTCCGTTCGAGACGGCATATTTCCGCAGCAAGGGGATAGAACCTGTTTTTTGCGGCAATCCGCTCACCGATGCCATTGCGCAAAGGGCGGGGAGTATGCCTTCGGCGTCGGAGTTCCGCGGGCGTAACGCTTTGGGCGACAAGCCGATAGTGGCGCTTTTGGCCGGCAGCCGGAAAGCGGAGGTGCGCGACAATCTGCCCGATATGGCGGCTCTGTCGCGTCGTTTCCCCGACCGTCGGTTCGTGGTGGCGGGTGTATCGTGGCTCGATGCTTCGCTCTACGGGGAGATTCTCGAGGGCACCGATGCGGCGTTGGTCGTCGATTCGACATACGAACTGCTTAATGCGGCCGAGGCTGCTGTGGTTACGTCGGGCACCGCGACTTTGGAGACGGCTCTTCTGGGCGTGCCCGAGATGGTGGTTTTCAAGGTGCCGTGGCTCTATGAAAAACTCCGGCCGATAGTGCTTAAGATACCCTATGTGTCGTTGGTGAATATCAATCTGGGCCGCGAGTGCGTGAGCGAGACGGTGACGGCGCGATTCGATGTCGATGCCGCCGAATCGGAACTCCGTTCGCTGCTCGAGGGGGGAGCCAAACGCGAAAAGATGCTTGCCGACTTCGAAGAGTTGCGCGCGATGATGGGTGAGGCTGGTGCCGCCGACCGATTCGCCGCCTGCATGGTCGGAGAGCTTGAAAATAATCTGAAGAGATGAAAATTATCTGCATAGGACGCAATTATGCTCTGCATACGGCGGAGTTGGGGAACGATGTGAGTCGGCTTTCGGAACCGGTCTTTTTTCTGAAGCCCGATACGGCTCTTTTGCGCAACAACGACCCTTTCTATATACCCAATTTCTCGTCGCGTGTCGATTACGAATGCGAATTGGTGGTTCGCATCGACCGTTTGGGGAAGTGCATCGACCGCAGATTCGCCCGCCGTTACTACAACGAAGTGGGTTTGGGCATCGACTTCACGGCGCGCGACTTGCAGAGGCGGGCGATTGCCGAAGGTCTGCCGTGGACGGCGGCGAAGGGTTTCGACCGTTCGGCGGCTGTTTCGCCGCAGTTCGTGCCGCTTTCGGAGTTGGGCGACGTGCGCGATTTGCATTTCGAACTGAGTGTGGACGGCGAGGTGCGGCAGTGCGGTTCGACGGCCGATATGCTTTTCGGCGTGGATGAGATAATAGAGTACGTTTCGAAGTTCATGACTTTGCGCACGGGCGACCTTATATTTACGGGGACGCCGCAGGGTGTGGGACCTGTCGTTAGGGGCAATAATCTCAAGGCGGTGCTTGAGGGTCGCGTGCTGCTCGATTTCGATATCAGATAACGGAGATATGGTTATGCTTAAGGATAAGATTGCCGGCAAGCGGATTATTTTGGCTTCCAATTCGCCTCGCCGCCGTCAGTTGCTGACCGATGCGGGTATAGAGTTCGTGACGGCCGACAAGTACGAATGCGAGGAGCGTTATCCCGAGGGGTTGCCGGCCGAGAGTGTGGCCGGTTATCTTTCGGAGTTGAAGAGTTTCGGATATCCGCGTTTGCTGGGGGAGAATGACATTCTGATTACGGCCGATACGGTGGTGACCATCGACGGTTTGGTGTTGGGCAAGCCTGCGGGCAGGGATGAAGCGTTGTGTATGTTGCGCAGATTGTCGGGTCGGACTCATACGGTGATTACGGGAGTTACGCTGCGCACGCGGAGTCGGAAACGGACATTCGATGTTCGCAGTTCGGTGACGTTCCGGGAGCTGACCGACGAGGAGTTGGAGTATTATGTCGATAATTTCCGACCATATGACAAGGCGGGAGCTTACGGCATACAGGAGTGGATAGGATATACGGCGGCGGAACGTCTTGAGGGTTCGTTTTATAATGTTATGGGTTTGCCGGTGCAGCGTGTTTACACGGAGTTGGAGAGTTTTGTCGTGGGTTGTGCGGATGATAAAAAATGCGGAGAGGAGTGATTTTTTGCTGTTAAAAATTGGAAATACGAATTTTTTTGTATCTTTGCACACCGAACGCTATGCCCAGGTGGCGAAATGGTAGACGCGCTCGTTTCAGGTGCGAGTGTTGAGAGACGTGTAGGTTCGACTCCTATCCTGGGCACTGAAAGGGACTGATGGTAAAACATCGGTCCTTTTCTTTTTTTTGTTCTGTTGGCGTAACTTGTTGATCCGCCGAGTTGCAGTATCCGCCGGGAGTTTGTTTGTCAGAAAATAAATTCCTACATTTGCGATGTCGGTCTGCCGACATACATACGGAAAGTGTTTTCGCTGTCCTCGAATGAAAACGTGGAAATTTTCTTTTG
>JAFLRS010000059.1 GCA_022511355.1 Alistipes sp. | reverse complement strand
CTCTTTAACCGCGCAGCACTGCAAAATCGAAGCCAAAAACCCTAAATGCGGTCGAGAGCCTGACCGAGGTCGGCCAACAAATCGTCGATGTGTTCCGTGCCTATCGACAGACGTATGGTGCCCGGGTAAATACGCTGTTCGTCGAGCTGTTCGGGCGTAAGCTGCGAATGGGTGGTCGAGGCGGGGTGGATGACCAGACTCTTCACATCGGCCACATTGGCCAGCAGCGAGAATATCCCGAGCGAATCTATTACCCTGTGAGCCTCGGCCTCGCCGCCCTTGACCTCGAACGTAAATATCGAACCCGCACCGCGAGGGAAGTATCGTTTATAGAGTTCGTGGTCGGGATGCGACGGCAGTGCGGGGTGGTTTACCGCCTTCACTTTGGGGTGTGCGGCGAGGAACTCCACCACTTTGAGAGCATTTTCGACATGACGTTCGACGCGGAGCGAGAGTGTTTCGACGCCCTGCAGCAGCAGGAACGCGTTGAAAGGGCTGATGGCGGCTCCGGTATCGCGCAGAACAACCGCCCTGATGCGGGCCACGAAAGCTGCGGCACCGGCGGTTTCGGTGAAGACCGCACCGTGATAAGAGGGGTCGGGTTCGGAAATCTGAGGGAATTTGCCCGAGGCTTTCCAGTCGAAGTTGCCCGAATCGACGATTATGCCGCCGAGCGTGGTTCCGTGTCCGCCGATGAATTTGGTTGCCGAATGGATTACGATGTCGGCTCCGTGTTCGATGGGGCGGATGAGGCACGGAGGAGCGAATGTATTGTCGATGACGAGCGGAATGCGGTGACGATGAGCTATTTCCGCCACGGCGTCGATGTCGATTACGTTGGAATTGGGATTGCCCAGCGTTTCGATGAAGATGGCTTTGGTTTCGGGTCGGAGTGCCTTTTCGAAGTTTGCGGGGTCGGAGGGGTCGGCGAATGTTGCGATTATGCCGTAGAGCGGCAGGGTGTGGTCGAGCAGATTGTAAGTACCGCCGTAGATGGTTTTGGCGGCGACGATGTGGTCGCCCTGACTTGCCAGATTGAGGAAAGTATAGGTGACTGCAGCCGCACCGCTGGCGACGGCCAAAGCCGCGATTCCGCCCTCGAGAGCCGCTATGCGCCGTTCCAGAACATCCTGCGTGGAGTTGGTCAGACGGCCGTAGATGTTGCCCGGTTCGCGCAGCGCGAATCGGTCGGCGGCGTGCGCCGAATCGCGGAATACATAGCTGGTAGTCTGATAGATAGGCACCGCACGGGCATCGGTTGCGGGGTCGGGGGTCTCCTGTCCGACGTGGAGCTGGAGCGTCTCGAAATGGAGTTTTTTCTCTGTTGCCATATTACAGTCGTTTTCGATTCTTGTATCGGGGTTGAAATTTTTGGCAAAGTTTTTACAATTTTCATATTTATTCAACCGTATGCGTATATTTTGGAAAAAGAGGCTATATTTGCATCGCAACAACGAACGAATGTTCAGAAACAACCCCCGCAACGGGGTCAAAACCGAATAAAAGATGACAACCGAAACGACAGATGCCGTAGATTTGGCCATAATGCGCGAACTCCAGCGCGACGGCCGGCTGACGACGCGTCAGCTTGCGATGCGCGTACATCGCTCTCCCACAGCGGTTTTCGAACGCGTGAAGCGTCTCGAGAACGAAGGTTTCATACGCCGATACACGGCCGTTCTCGATGCCGAAAAGTTGGGTCAGGGTTTTTTGGTCTACTGTCAGGTGAAGCTGCGCTTCATGAACAACGCCATAGCCGAAGATTTCGTGTCGCGCGTGGCGGCGATTCCCGAAGTGACCGAATGTTACAACGTCTCGGGAGCTTTCGACTATCTGCTGCGCATACACGCCCGCTCGATGGAAGCCTACCGCGAATTTCTGCTCAACAAACTGGGCACCATCGAATCGCTGGGTTCGGTGGAGTCCACATTCGTGATGTCGCAGATAAAACACGACTACTCCATTCCGTTGTGAGGCTTTGTTTTTTTCGGCCGAATAACTTAACTTTGCTCCTCGAACAAACATCATTTGCAATGAACACACAACCGTTACGCGAAAAGATTCTGAAGACCGTGGTGGAGAAATCGACTCTCAAACAGCGCGTTTTCGACAACACTTTTGCGACATTCAATCTGCTGAAAGACACCCTTTTGGAGATGGCATCGGAACTCGACGACGCACTCGAAGGACAACTCGACAAACGCGTCCGCATCGAATACCGCGACCGCGGCAAACACGAAGCTCAGCTTCAGATAGCCAGCGACCTGCTCATCTTCCGCATGAACACCGACGTCTACGAATTCGATTCGAACCACATCATCTGGCAGAACGGATACGTGCAGGAAGACCGCGCAAACTCCTATTGCGGAGTCATCAGCATCTACAACTTCCTTTCCGATTCGTTCAAGTACAACCGCTACGACGACGAAGGCTATCTCATCGGCCGTCTCTTCATCAACCGCGACCGCAAATTCTTCGTCGAAGGCAAACGGCAGACTCTGGTTCGTCCGATGGGCTTCGGTCAGGCCGACATCGACCGGCTGGCCCTCATCTCGATACTCGAAACGGCTATCAACTACGCCATAAACTTCGATTTGCTCGTGCCGCCCTACGAAGATTGCAAACGCGTCACGGTCGATCAGTTCAACACCAAAATGGACAACTCGAAATTCATCACCGGCAAACGCTTGGGCTATGATTTCAATGTGGATGACATTTAACCGCTCACGACTCGCAGCAAGCTGCCTCGCCGCCCTATTGACGCTCGCCGCCACCTGCACCTATGCGCAGGACGACTACGACAAAGTGGCTCAACGCAGCCGCGCCAACAAACGTATATCGGGTATGCGTCCGATGGCCGACGGCGAACACTACTCATTCCGTTCGCGCCAAGGGGTCTCCATGCGCAGCTACGCCGACCGCAACAGCGATTCGCTGCTTCAGACCATTCCCTTCGCGTGGACCGACTACGCACTCTCGCCCGACGAAAGCTCGATTCTGACAGCCGAAGCGGCTCCCCTGCGCACCATCTACCGCCGTTCATACTCCACCGACTGGCAGCTCGCTCCGCTCGGAGGAGAGTTCCGCAAAGTGCTGGAGGATGCCCGCGACGTCACATTCTCGCCCGACGGAAAAAGCCTCGCGTTCGCGCGCGCGAATAATATGTATATTTTCGACATCGAAAGCGGCCGCACAACACCCGTAACCCGCGACGGCGAACGCAACCGCATAATAAACGGAACCACCGACTGGGTATACGAAGAGGAGTACGGATTCACGCGCGCCTATGCCTTTTCGCCCGACAGCCGACGGCTGGCATATCTGCGTTTCGACGAGAGTCGGGTTCCCACGGCCTCGATTGTGCGTTACGACTTCAGCGAACGTCGCGACAGCACCCTCACATTCAAATATCCGCGTGCCGGCGAGGCCAACTCCGCAGTCACGCTCCACATCTACGACACCGCCGACGGCTCGACTCTCACGGTCGACACCGGCAGCGACACCGACCAATACATCCCCCGCATATTCTGGACTCCGGCCGGAGAACTGGCCTATTACCGCGTCAATCGCCGTCAGAATATCTTCGAAACGGTGCTGCTGCGGGCCGACGGCACTCAAAAAGTCATCTACCGCGAAGAGTCGCCGCTCTATGTGGAGCGTCCCGACGAAGGCACCATAACCTTTATCGACAACGACCGCTTCCTCGTCCGCGAAGAGAGTACCGCAGGCTATATGCACCTCTATCTGCACAGCGTCGAACGCGGACGGCTCAATGCCGTAACTTCGGGTCCGTGGGAGGTGACCTCGCTCGTGGCCGCCGACACCCGCAACGTGTGGTACATCTCGACCGAAGAGTCGCCGCTGCGACGCACATTCTACCGCACGGGACTTAACGGCAAGGGCAAAAAACGACTCTCCGAACCCGAAGGCTGGAGTTCGATAGCCGCAGGCACGGGGATGAAATATTTCGTCAAGACCCGTTCGTCGGCCAACGAACCCGACGTGGTGACGGTACACCGCACCGACGGCAGGGCGGTCGATACGCTCGCCGACAGCCGTGCTGCCGTGGCGGCATTGGGAACGGCCGTTCGCCGCGACTTCTTCACCTTCACCACCGAACGCGGAGACGAACTCAATGCCTACATGGTGCTGCCGCGCGGATTCGACCCCTCGCGCCGCTATCCCGTAATGCTCACCCAGTATTCGGGTCCGGGTTCGCAGCAGGTCCGCGACCGCTGGTCGGTCGATTGGGAGGATGCGCTTGCCGACCACGACATAATAGTGGTGTGCGCCGACGGACGCGGAACGGGTTTCAGAGGCGAAGCCTTCAAGAAAATCACCACCGGCCGACTCGGCGAACTTGAGGTCGAAGACCAACTGTCGCTGGCCCGCCACATGGCTTCGCAGGAGTATGTCGATGCCGGCCGCATAGGCATCTACGGCTGGTCCTACGGCGGATTCATGGCTTTGGGCTGCGCACTGAAGGGCGACGGTCTGTTCAAGGCGGCGATAGCCGTGGCTCCGGTCACCTCGTGGCGCTACTACGACTCGATATACACCGAAATCTACAACGGTCTGCCGCAGGAAAACCCCTCGGGCTACGACGACAATTCGCCCGTCACCTTCGCCGGCCGACTCTCCGACCGCACGCGTCTGCTCATCATGCACGGCTCCTCGGACGACAACGTGCATCTGAAAAACACCATGGAGATGACGCGCGCACTCACCCGCGCCGGCAAACGATTCGAAGTGATGATATATCCCGACCAGAACCACTCCATGATGCCCGACAATACCGCCGACATCCGCCGCAAAATGATAAACTTCATGATTGAAAACCTCTGACCATGGCGGAAACTGCGGAATCGGCAATACTCGCGGGTCTCAACCCCGCACAGCGTCAGGCTGTCATCGAATACCAACACCCTTCGCTCATCATCGCAGGTGCGGGTTCGGGCAAAACCCGCGTCCTCACCTCGCGCATAGCCTACATGATAGAACAGGGCGTGGCTCCGTTCTCGATTCTCGCCCTCACCTTCACCAACAAGGCCGCAGAACAGATGCGTGAACGCATTCAGGCAATGATCGGCGACAAAAGCCGATTCATACGAATGGGCACCTTTCACTCGGTATTCTCACGCATCCTGCGCGAAAACTGCGACCGCATAGGCTTCCCGCAAACCTACACCATCTACGAACCCGGCGATTCGAAAAACCTCATAAAAACCATCGTCAAGGAGATGGGACTCTCCGACGACAAATACAAACCCAACGCAATAGCTTCGCGCATATCGTTCGCCAAAAACTGCCTCGTCACACCCGCCGCATACGCCGCTACGGCCGCCTATGCCGCCGAAGACCGTCAGCGTCAGACTCCGCTCTTCGGCGAAATCTACGCCGCCTACTGCGAACGATGCAAACGCAACGGAGCCATGGACTTCGACGACCTGCTGCTGCAAACCAATATCCTGCTGCGCGACTGCCCCGATGTGCTGGCCCGCTATCAGGAACAGTTCCGGTATGTGCTGGTCGATGAGTATCAGGACACCAACTACGCACAGTACGTCATCATCCGCCGACTCACCCAAACCCATTCGCAACTCTGCGTGGTGGGTGACGATGCACAGTCGATATACTCGTTCCGCGGAGCCAAAATCGAAAACATACTCTCGTTCCGGCGCGACTACCCCGACGCACGCGTCTTCAAACTCGAACAGAACTACCGCTCTACAAAAACCATCGTCGAAGCCGCCAATTCGGTGATAGCCAAAAACTCCCGCCGCATGGAGAAAAACTGCTTCTCGGAAGGCGAAGTCGGACGGCCCATCCGCATGATGCGCGCCTATACCGACCGCGAAGAGGCCGAACAGGTCGTTTCGGACCTCCGCGACCGCATTCGCGACGAAGGTGCCGAATGGAGCGATGCCGCCATACTCTACCGCACCAACAATCAGTCGCTCGTATTCGAAGAGGCTCTGCGGCGCAAAGGCATTCCCTATCGCATCTATCGCGGCAATTCGTTCTACGACCACAAGGAGATTAAAGATATGATGGCCTATTTTCGTCTGATAGTCAATCCGCGCGACGACGAGGCCCTCAAACGCATAATAAACTTCCCCGCACGAGGAATAGGCCATACCACGGTGCAGCGAATCGAAGATTCGGCACGTTCGCGCGGAGTCTCGATGTGGGAGGCCGTCGATGCCATATCGGCACAGACACAACCCGCAGCCGAAGAGAAAACCATCGCCCGCAAAGTGTCGGAATTCGTAACTCTTATCCGCACCCTTTCGGCCGAACGCTCCAACGGCGAACTCTATGAATTCGGAATGTCGGTGGCCGTAAAGTCGGGAGTGCTGGGGCATTTCCGCGCCGAAAACACCCCCGAAGCCCAGAGCGCCGTGGACAACATCGAGGAGCTGCTCAATTCGATGCAGCTGTTCAAGGAGCAGCGCGACGCCGAAATACGCAACGGCGAACGCGGCGAGGAGGAATCGGCGTCGGTGGACGAATGGCTGCAAAGCGTGGCTCTGCTCACCGATATGGACAACGATGAGGGCGACGATGAAGACAACCGCAACCGCGTGACTCTGATGACGGTACACTCGGCAAAGGGGCTCGAATACGGTTTCGTATACATTGCGGGACTCGAGGAGAATCTGTTCCCCTCGCAGCGGGCCATGGAGTCTCCCGACGGACTCGAGGAGGAGCGTCGTCTGTTCTATGTGGCTCTTACCCGTGCGAAGTGCGAAGCCACGCTTTCGTATGCCGAAACCCGATTCAAATGGGGCAGCATGGATTTCACTACGCCCAGCCGTTTTTTGTCGGAGATAGACGAACGGTATATCGAAGCTGATTTTTCGGTTTCGCGGGTTTTGAGTCGGGGCAGGGGTTCGGCGGCGGCAGTCACCGACAAACAGAGTGCCGTGGAGGAGTTGCGCCGCCGCTTCGATATGCGTTGGCAGAAGGAGCGTGAGGGTCGTCGCGGGGAGGAGGAGAGTCTGCGGCGTTCATCATCGGTCGAGACGGTTGTGAGGGCCCAGCCGGCGGCGATGCCGAAACCGACGGAGAATATGCGCAGCATAGGTCTTCGGAGGGCCGATGCGGGGAGTGTGAATATGCGGCCGTGCGGTTATTCGGAGGGTGACAGGGTCGAGCATCCGAAATTCGGAGTCGGAGTAATCGAGAAGGTGGAGGTATTGGCCTCGGACCACAAACTGATAGTTCGTTTTGCCGACGGCGAACACAAGACTCTGCTTGCCAAATTCGCCAAACTTACAAAATTATAACCGGCCGCACGTTCCGCCGCTACAAACGCCGCAGAATGAGCAGCGTAACCTCGGGCCACGCACCGAATCGAAACGGCACCGTGCCACCAACCCCCTTCGAAACATACAACATACGACCAGCCTCACTGTACAATCCGCCCCACTCCGAATAACTCCATGACGACGGCGACCATCCACACACCTCCAACTGCATTCCATGCGTATGACCCGACAACATTAAATCTACACGCGAATCCCCCAACACCTCACGACGCCATTGCGACGGATCATGACTCATCAATATCGTAAACAAACCCTCGTCCGACCCCTCCAACGCACGACCCAAATCTCCTCGCGACGGAAACGGCGGACGTCCGCAATTCTCAACACCCGCCAACACTATCTCATCCCCGCCACGACGCAAAACCCGATGCTCGTTGCTCAATACACGCCAACCCATCTCCCGCTCCGTCTCCATAACACGGGCATAGGCCAACATCGCACCGTCAACCCTCTCATAACGCGCATACTCGCAATAATCATGGTTGCCCGCAACCGACCATACTCCGTCTGCAGCCTCCAAACCGCTCAAAATCCCAGCATACGGAATCAATTCATCCGGCGATGCATTCACAATGTCCCCCGTGAACAACACCGCATCCGCACCCAAACCGTTCACAACCTCCACAAGACGCTTCATGAATCGGGTGTCCGAACCGAAACTCCCCGTATGCAAATCCGAAATATGCACTATGCGGTATCCGTCAAACGACTCCGGCAGCCGCGACGACGATACCGTAACCTCACGAACCTCCAACCGATTGGTGCCGAAAACAAATCCGTATACCGCACAAACACTTACCGCACACGAAAAAACAACTCCCCCCAACTCCACAATATGCCGCAACCACGGCAGCCAGTGCCCCGCACACAAACCCGCCAACGAAAAAAACATGAATATGAATTTCGGCAGCGCCAAAGACAACAAAATCACAAACAAACTCTTAATAATCCAGTCGGCATACCATCCCGCACTCCACGCAAGCCACAAACTCAAACCGGCCGCCATCGGCAGCCACCACAGCAGACCCAGCAACGCCGACCCCGACTCGCGAACATAAACCCACCACAAATACAAATCGGGAATCACAAGCAGCACCAACGCCGCTACTATAATAAAGGTAATCATTATTTGAATCTTTTTAATATTCACGCCTCAAATATAATCATTCCTTGCGTAATTCGTTTGGCTTCGATTTTGCACATTCGGCTCTTGAACCAATTTTTTTTGAAACATGAGACACATCGACAAAATCAGAACCATTGCGACGGCCGCACTGCTGCTGGCCGCTTCGGCCGCATTCGCCGACAAACCCGTGACCACGAAACAGCTGCCGCAACAGGCACGCACATTCCTCACGCAATACTATCCGTCGTCGTCGGTAATCTATGCCTCCACCGAACGCGAACTTTTCGACCGCAGCTACGAAACCATGCTCGAGGACGGTACGGTGATAGAGTTCACCAAGGACGGTCAGTGGTACGAAATCAAGGCTCCGAAGGGCGGCCGCATACCGTCGGCGGCGTTGCCTCACAAGGTTGCGGCCTACGTAAAGCGTATATATCCCGATGCGGGCGTGCGTCAGATAGAGGCCGAACGCAACAAATACGAAGTGGAGCTTACCAACGGCGTGGAGATAACATTCAATCATAACGGCGACCTGCTCCGCACCAGCGACTATATGCAGCAGCAGCCCGACCACCGCTTCAGATTCTGACCCCGAACACGGTCCGCGCAAAAAAAATCCGCCCTCCGAAAAGGGCGGATTCTCTTTTTTTTCGGCTGCCGTCAGAGCAGTTTGTCGATGTAGACCTGCCGCGAGAACGGCTCGTTGAGCGAGATGTAGGTCTGAGTGGAAGAGATGCCCGGAATGCTCAGAATGCCGTTGAAAATGGTACTCATCAGGTGGTCGTTGTCCACGCAGTAGAGTTTGACCATCATGTTGTAGGTGCCGGTGATGAAGTGGCACTCCACGATTTCGGGCACGTGTCTGAGTTTTTCGACCGTTTGCAGCTGGAGCGAGTTGTCCGAAATGCGTATGCTGATGAATGCACACACATCGAAACCCAATTTTTTGGGGTCCACCTCCAGACGGCTGCCCATAATCACTCCCGAATCCTCGAGTTTCTTTATGCGCTGATGAATGGCGGCTCCCGAAACTCCGCATTCGCGCGCAATCTCCAGAAAAGGCATACGCGCATTGCCGATGAGGAATCGCAGAATCTTGCGGTCGATGGCATCTATGTAAACCTTGTCGCCCATTGCCGGTTACTTTATCACGCCGAATTTGCGTCCGATTTTCACGAAAGCCTCCACGCAGCGGTCGAGCTGTTCGCGGGTGTGTCCGGCCGAGACCTGAACGCGTATGCGGGCCTGACCCTTCGGAACCACGGGATAGTAGAATCCGGTGACGAAAACGCCCTCCTCCTGAAGTGCGGCCGCGAAATCCTGCGACAGTTTGGCATCGTAGAGCATCACGGCGCAGATTGCCGACTGCGTGGGTTTGATGTCGAAGCCCGCAGCCATCATGCGCGAACGGAAGTGTTCCACATTGGCCACCAGACGGTCATGAATTTCGTCGCTTTCGGCGAGCATTTTGAAGAGTTCGATGCCGGCACCCACGATTGCGGGGGGCAGCGAGTTGGAGAAGAGATAGGGTCGCGAACGCTGACGCAGCATATCGATAATCTCCTTGCGTCCGGTGGTGAATCCGCCGACAGCGCCGCCGAAAGCCTTGCCGAGGGTTCCGGTCAGGATATCGACCTTTCCGCGGAGGTCGTAGAGTTCGGTGATGCCCCGTCCCGTGGCACCGAGTACTCCGGCCGAATGGCATTCGTCCACCATAACCAGAGCGTCGTACTTTTCGGCCAGACGGCAGATTTCATCGAGCGGAGCCGCATTGCCGTCCATCGAGAATACGCCGTCGGTGCAGATTATGCGGAAACGCTGAGCCTGTGCGCGTTTGAGACAATCTTCGAGTTCGGCCATGTCGGCATTGGCATAGCGGTAGCGCACAGCCTTGCACAGACGCACGCCGTCGATAATCGAAGCGTGGTTGAGCGCATCGGAGA
>JAFLRS010000058.1 GCA_022511355.1 Alistipes sp. | reverse complement strand
AGGACGCAAGATTTTCATTCTTGAAAGAGGAGTTCGATTCTCCTATGGGCTACAGTTGCGGCGGTTGCGGGCGAGGCAGGCGCGAGGCGGCCGCATGCCGGCTCGGCATTGAAAGTTAAGGAATTTAAAACTATATTAAAGATATGGCAAATCACAAGTCTTCGAAGAAGAGAATTCGTCAGACCGAAACGAAAAGGTTGCGTAACAGGTATCAGCACAAGACCGCCCGCAATGCGGTGAAGGCTCTGCGCAATACTACGGACAAGAGCGCTGCCGAAGCACTGCTTCCCAAGGTAACTGCGATGTTGGACAAGCTCGCCAAGAAGAACATCATCCACAAGAACAAGGCGGGCAACCTTAAGAGCAGCCTCCAGCTGAAGGTCAACGCGCTCTAATCCGGCGCCCGGGGCGGGGGAGGAGTCTCCGCGCGGTGCGGCCGCAGGGATTGGGCCGATGACGTGCCGGCCGATTTTGAGGCCGGGAAATTTGGCGAAAAGAAAAAAGAGTGCTATTTTTGCACTCCGAAAACCGAAAGGTTTAGATGGTGGATGTAGCTCAGTTGGTTAGAGTGACGGATTGTGGTTCCGAAGGTCGTGGGTTCGAACCCCATCTTCCACCCGACAAGCAAAGTAAAACCGCTCGAATGAGCGGTTTTTGCATTAAACGGGAGGGGGAGTCAAATTTATTTGAACATCCCCTCCCGTTTAATGTAAAAGTCAATCAACGGAGTTGATTTTTGCTTTGCTTGTCGAGAGGTCTCCCCCGCAGGGGAAAACGAGCGGCACGAGGCGGCAGCCGAGTGGAGCGAAGTTAACCCCGCCGTGGCGAAAATCCTCCCAACGGAGTTGATTTTTGCTTTGCTTGTCGAGAGGTTTCCCCCCGCAGGGGAAAACGAGCGGCACGAGGCGGCAGCCGAGTAAAGCGAAGTTAACCCCGCCATCTCACACGCCATCTACCTCTTCCTCCGTGGCGGCAGTTTTTGCCAAAATGTCAGTCGGGAGGTGCAGTATGTCATGGAATGGGTGACAAAAATCGTTTGGCACACCTATTGCGACAACTGTAACCAACAAACAGAAACTAATTGTAAAACCATAAAAAACTGAAAGTATCATGAATGTAAAACCCTTGTCCGACCGCGTACTCATATTGCCCGATGCGGCCGAAGAGAAGACCGCCGGAGGACTCATCATCCCCGACACCGCCAAAGAAAAACCCCTTGCAGGAACCGTTGTGGCAGCCGGTCCCGGCACCAAAGATGTGACCATGGAGGTCAAAGTCGGCGACCATGTGCTGTACGGCAAGTATGCCGGCACCGAACTCCGCATCGACGGAACCGACTATCTCATTATGAAACAGCAGGATATTCTGGCTGTAATCTAAATTCGGAACATTAAACAAACACTCAACAACGCAAAATTATGGCTAAAGAAATCAAATATAATGTCGAGGCCCGCGATCTGCTCAAGACGGGCGTCGATGCTCTGGCAGATGCCGTCAAGGTAACGCTCGGTCCCAAAGGCCGCAATGTAATTATCGACAAGAAATTCGGTGCGCCGCAGGTGACGAAGGACGGCGTTACCGTAGCCAAAGAGGTGGAACTCGAAGATTCGTTCGCAAACATGGGAGCGCAGATGGTCCGCGAGGTGGCGTCGAAAACCAACGACGATGCCGGTGACGGAACCACCACCGCTACGGTACTGGCTCAGGCTCTTATCGGCGTGGGTCTGAAGAACGTGACTGCAGGCGCCAATCCCATGGACCTCAAGCGCGGTATGGACAAAGCCGTGGCAAAAGTCGTGGAATCGCTGCGCAGTCAGTCGCAGGAGGTGGGCGGCGATTTCGCCAAAATAGAACAGGTAGCCACCATCTCGGCAAACAACGACTCCAACATAGGCAAACTCATCGCCGAAGCCATGCAGAAGGTGAACAAAGAGGGTGTAATCACCGTGGAGGAGGCCAAAGGCACCGAAACTCATGTCGATGTGGTTGAAGGTATGCAGTTCGACCGCGGATACATCTCGGCCTACTTCATCACCGACCCCGAAAAGATGGAGGCTCAGCTGGACAAACCCTACATCCTCATCACCGACAAGAAGATTTCGACCATGAAGGAGTTGATGGCTATTCTGGAGCCCGTGGCACAGAGCGGCCGTTCGCTGCTCATCATCGCCGAAGATGTGGACGGCGAAGCTCTTTCGGCTCTGGTCGTAAACAAACTGCGCGGAACGCTCAAGATTGCAGCCTGCAAGGCTCCGGGATTCGGCGACCGCCGCAAGGAGATGCTCGAGGATATCGCCGTGCTTACGGGCGCTACCGTAATCTCGACCGACAAGGGCATGAAAATCGAAGATGCCGGTCTGGCAGCTCTCGGAACCGCCGACAAGGTTACCCTTAACAAGGAGAACACCACCATCGTGGACGGTGCAGGCGACAAAGCGGCTATCGCGGCACGCGTGGCGCAGATTCGCGCAAGCATCGAGACCTCGAAGTCGGATTACGACCGCGAAAAACTTCAGGAGCGTCTGGCCAAACTGGCAGGCGGCGTGGCGGTGCTTTATGTAGGTGCCGCAACCGAGGTTGAGATGAAAGAGAAGAAAGACCGCGTGGACGATGCACTCGCAGCTACGCGCGCAGCCGTCGAGGAGGGAATCGTACCGGGCGGCGGTGTGGCATACATCCGCGCCGTGGAGAGCCTTGCGGAACTCAAGGGCGACAACGAAGACCAGACGACCGGCATTCAGATTGTGAAACGCGCAATCGAAGAGCCTCTGCGTCAGATTGTAGCCAATGCAGGCGGCGAGGGTTCGGTAGTCGTGAACAAGGTCAAGGAGGGCGAAGGTTCGTTCGGATACAACGCCCGCGACGACAAGTACGAAGACCTTATGAAGGCCGGAATCATCGACCCGACCAAGGTGGCACGCGTGGCGCTGGAGAATGCGGCGTCGATTGCCTCGATGTTCCTCACTACGGAGTGCGTACTCGCCGAGAAGAAGAGCGACGCTCCCGCAATGCCGGCAATGCCCGCCGGAGGTATGGGCGGCATGATGTAACGAATCCGCAACCATACGGCATACAAAAAAAGGCTCTCCTTCGAAGGAGAGCCTTTTTTGTTGCGCCTCTGTCAATCGGCTTTTATATAGACCTGCGCCGTGCGGGCCATGCTGTATATCTGAATGAAATGCTGCATCTCGCCGTTCACCTCGCACGGATAGGAGAAGTGTTCCACATCGGACTCGTCGCGACCCAAACCGCCGAAACGACTGTCGTCGGTGGAGAAGAGCAGGCGGTATTTGCCCGCATCGCGCACCCTCACCGCATAGTCGGGCAGCGACTCCGACGGATGCCAGTTGAAGACGAAAAGCAGGTCTCCGCGCGTGAAAACCATCGTCTTGCGGCCCTCGTCCATCTGAAGATTGAAGGGGTATACATCGTCCAGAATCCGATGCTCGCGCATAGCCCCCACCATCACGCGGTCGAACTCGCCCAACTGCGAATAACGCAGGAATCCATTGGTAGAAAGCGACCACAAACGGCGTGCGTGCGCATAGCTCCAGCCGTTGCCCTCGCGCGGAAAATCTATCCATTCGGGGTGTCCGAACTCGTTGCCCATGAAGTTGAGATAGGCATTGCCTCCCGCAGCGGCGGTCATGAGGCGTATCATCTTGTGAAGAGCCATTCCGCGGTCGATGACCAGACTCTCCGAAGCCCTGTCCATCGAGAAGTACATCTCCTTGTCCATCAATCGGAAAGCTATCGTCTTGTCGCCCACCAAAGCCTGATCGTGCGACTCGGCATAGGCTACGGTTCCGGTTTCGGGCAGACGGTCGGTCATTATCGACCACATCTCCCATATATTCCAATCCTCATCGGGAACATCCTTCAGCAGTTTTATCCAGTAGTCGGGAATGGCCATGCCCAAACGGTAGTCGAAACCCGCACCGCCGTCATCGACGGGCGAACACATGGCCGGCATTCCGCTCACATCCTCGGCGATGGTCACGGCCGAAGGACGGAAGTCGTGAATAAGACGGTTGGCCAACGTGAGGTAGGCTATGGCATCTTCGTTCACCCCCGGACCGAAGAAATCTTCGCGCGAGGTCATGCTGCCGTAACCGTGATGATGCCATATCATGGAGGTTACACCGTCGAAGCGGAATCCGTCGAAATGGAACTCGTCGAGCCAGTATTTGACATTCGAAAGCAGAAAGTGACGCACTTCGCGCTTGCCGTAGTCGAAGACCAGCGAATCCCAATATTGCTGATAGCCGGCGGGGCCCGATTTGGAGTAGAGGTCATCGGAGCCGTCGAGCCCCGCGATGCCTTCGTTTTCGTTCTTCACGTAGTGGGCGTGTACCAAATCCATAATGACCGCCATGCCCATACGGTGAGCCTTGTCTATCAGGTATTTGAGTTCTTCGGGGGTGCCGCACCGCGACGAGGGTGCGAAGAAGCTCGAGACATGATAACCGAACGAACCGTAATAGGGATGTTCGGCGACGGCCATCAGCTGCACGGCATTGTAGCCCGCCTCTTTGATTTTGGGCAGTATGCCGTCGGCGAACTCCACATAGGAGCCGACACCTTCGTACTCCTGCGCCATGCCCACATGAGCCTCGTAGATGAAAAGTCCGTCGGCCAGAGCCTTGCGCGAATCGAACTCCGACCACTCGAAAGGCTTTTCGGTCAGGAACTGCGCCGTGAAGTCTTTGGTCGCATCGTCCTGCACCACCCGCCATGCATAGGCGGGTATGCGGTCGCGCCAGCCGTTGGGTCCGTGAACATGAATCTTGTAGAGCGAACCGTCTGTCAGACGGTCGGCATACATGGCATCGGGCAGAAATATGCTCCATACGCCGTCGGGACCCTTGTCGAGCCGCAACTGCGTGCGCTGCCAGTTGTTGAAGTCGCCGAAAACAAATACGTCGTAGGCTTTGGGCAGCCACTCGCGGAACCACCATCCCTGCAAATCGTCGTCGCGCTGCCAGCCGAACCATTTGTAACCGTTGGCATAGTCGCAAATCGAACCCGAAGCGGCTTCGATTTCCGCCATCAGACGCAGATAGTTGTCGTGCCGACGCTCTACCGCATCGGCCGCGGGACGCAGCCATTCATCGCGCTCCACCACCGCCAAAACTGACTTTCGGTTCTCTGTCATAGTCATATATCGCAGATTTGTTTTCGAAATATACGATTTTTTTATTACTTTTGCAAATAAAGCAAACTGTAAAAACTCTAAAAACTCGGAAAACAATGTTCAAAGGTCATCCCAAAGGATTGCTGGCCGCCGCCCTCAGCAATATGGGCGAGCGTTTCGGATACTACATCATGAACGCTGTGCTGGCTCTGTTCTTATGCTCGAAGTTCGGTTTGAGCGAGGAGAACGGAACTCTCATCTATTCATTCTTCTATGCAGGCATCTATGTCCTCAGCCTCGTCGGAGGATGGATAGCCGACAAATCACAAAACTACAAAGGAACCATCATCGCCGGTCTGGTCACCATGGCTTCGGGTTATGCGGTGCTGTCGGTGCCCGTACTCTCCACCGCAGGCAACATCGGATGGCTGCTGCCCCTTACCTGCTTCGCCCTCTTCGTAATCGCATTCGGCAACGGACTCTTCAAAGGCAATTTGCAGGCCATCGTGGGTCAGATGTACGACAATCTCGAAGCCGAAGCCGCAAAACAGGGCGAACAGGCTCTCAAAGAGGCCAAAGACCGTCGCGACTCGGGTTTCCAGATATTCTACGTATTTATAAATATAGGCGGCGTGCTGGCTCCCTTCATCGCCCCCATGCTCCGCAGCTGGTGGCTCAAAGCCCACGCTCTGGCCTACAATGCGCAGCTGCCCGCACTCTGTCATGAATATCTCGACGGCACCATCTCGGCCGACAACACCGCCAACCTCAATCAGCTGGCAATGCAGGTGTCGGAGAGCGGACTCCTGCCCGAAAATATGACCGCATTCTGCGGCGAATACCTCAACGTATTCAATACGGGCATCCACTTCTCGTTCATCGCTTCGGTGGCCGCAATGCTCATCTCGCTCATAATATTCATCTGCACGCGCAAAAACTACCCCACCCCCGGCAAAAAGAGCGCAACCGCAGCAGCCAACTATTCCCCCGAAGAACGCCGCGCAGCCGCAACCGAAATCAAACAGCGTATGTATGCACTCTTCGCAGTACTCGGCATCGTAATCTTCTTCTGGTTCTCGTTCCACCAGAACGGAGCTTCACTGTCGTTCTTCGCCCGCGACTTCGTCAATTCGTCGGTCATTCCGCCCGAAATATGGCAGGCTATCAACCCCTTCTTCGTGATTGTGCTTACGCCGGTCATCATGTACATATTCGGCGCACTGGCAGCCCGCGGAAAGGTCATATCCACACCCCGCAAAATCGCCATCGGTATGGCTATCGCCGGTATGGCATACCTCTTCCTCGCCTGCTTCTCGCTCCTGCAGGGCTACCCCTCGGCAACCGCATTCAAATCGCTGCCCGTAACCGAACAGGAAGCCTGGATGGCAGGACCGTGGGTGCTTATCGTACTCTACTTCTTCCTCACGGTGGCCGAACTCTTCATCTCGCCGCTGGGTCTGTCGTTCGTGTCGAAGGTCGCACCGCGCAATATGCAGGGTCTGTGTCAGGGTCTGTGGCTCGGAGCCACCGCAGTCGGAAACCTTATGCTGTGGGTAGGCCCGCTCATGTACAACAAAATCCCCATCTGGCAGTGCTGGACCGTATTCCTCAGCGTATGCGTAATCTCGATGCTCGTGATGCTGCTCATGGTAAAATGGCTCGAAAAAGTCACCGAATAGAGCAAGAAAATACTCATTTCACGGCTGTCCTCCCGCAAGGACAGCCGTTTTTATTTGCCCGACGGTCAAAACTTGAAAAAATAGAAAACTTTTTTTGTTTTTAAGTTTTTATAGTATTATCTTTGCAGGGCTGTTTCGAAACAGGAGGGAATTTACAGATGACACAACGAGAACAAATAGTCGAGAATGCGATGCGTATGTTCGTGAGTCAGGGCATCAAGTCGGTGCGCATGGACGACATCGCACAGGAACTCGGCATATCGAAACGAACCCTGTATGAGATGTTCGGCGACAAAGAGGAGCTGCTCTACCTATGTCTCAAACGCCACATGACGCTCGTAAACGACTGCGTGGCCGAAAAGGCACGCACGGGCGGCAATATGCTCGAATCGATACTGATAGGTTTCGTCGAAATGACGCAGTACTCCGAAACCAACAGCCGCATAACGGGCAATTTGCGCAAATTCTACCCTTCGGTACACGATCGTCTGCACCGCGAACTGGGTGAAAACGGCTCGCGCCGGTTCAAGAATGCAATCGAGGAGTGCGTGAACCACGGTCTTATCGACGGCAAGGCCAACATCGACCTCGCGATAAAGATGCTCTACTACATGGCCATCGGAATCGTCGCCCGCAAGGAGGTGATTCTGCCCGACGGACTCTCGGTTCGCGATGCGTTCCTCCATGTGGTGATGCTCTTCTTCCGCGGAATATCCACCCCCGAAGGTATGCGCGTAATCGACGACTTCGCCGAAAGCGGACGATTCGGACTCCGCATCCACGATTCGGACGACAACGCAGAAAAGGTTAATGAATGAATATATAAATAAAGTGTAAATGAAAATGATGAAAAAGACGGTATTACTCCTGAGTGCGTTATGGTTCGCACTCGCAGCGGCGGCACAGGAACAGCTGCAGGGAGAATCGGCACCGGCACAGAGCGATGTGCTTACGCTTTCGCTCGAGGAGGCGTTGCAGATTGCCCTGAGCGAGAATCCCACGATTAAAATCGCCGACGAGGAGATTGAAATCAAACGCTACGCAAAACAGGGCGCATATGCCAGCCTCTATCCCCAAATCGACGCTACGGGCTCCTATCAGCGCGTGCTGGCGAAGCAGACCATGAGCATGGATTTCGGAGGTCAGACCCAGACCATCAAGGTCGGCTCCGACAACTCGTTCAACGGCGGCATCACGGCCGGAATGCCCATCATCAACGCCCAGCTGTGGGCAAGCCTCAAGGTGTCGGCCCTCGACGTCGAACTGGCCGTGGAGAAGGCTCGTTCGTCGCGTCTGGACATGGTGGAACAGGTTACACAGGCTTACTACACCGTTCTGCTTGCCAAAGAGTCGCTGAGGGTTTATCGCAGCGTCTACGACAATGCCGTGGAAAACAATAAAAATATCCGCAAACGTTACGAAGTGGGTTCGGTCTCGGAATTCGACCTCATTTCGTCGAACGTGTCGGTTCAGAATGCCGAACCCAACGTATTCGCAGCCGAAAACAGCGTGATACTCACTCTGTGGCAGCTCAAGGCTCTGCTCGGCATAGACCTCACGCGCAATATCGACGTTACGGGTTCGCTCATGGATTACGAAGCGAGCCTCGCACAAGCCTACGACATTTCGCAAATCGACCTCGAAAACAACTCCGCCCTCAAACAGCTCGACCTGCAGGAGCAGCAGCTCGAAAAGGCGGTTCAGATAACCAAATTGGCCAACGTGCCCAGCCTCTCGCTCAGTGCGGCATACCTCTATACGGCTCTGGGCAACGACGGCAAATTCTTCAAAAAAGAGGCATGGAATCCCTATTCGTATGCCGGTTTGCAGCTCAATATACCCATCTTCGCGGGCAACTCGCGACGTGCCGCAACGCGTCAGGCGCGACTCAATATGTCGAGCCTTCAGCTTCAGCGCGAAAACATCGAACGTCAGCTGCGCGTATCCATCATCAACAACCTCAACAATATGGATACCAGCGTGCGTCAGTTCGGCTCGTCGGCCGCAACGGTGGCACAGGCTCAGCGCGGATACGACATCGCCGTGAAACGCTATGAAGTGGGCAGCGGAACCCTCGTCGAAATCGACAACTCGCAACTGGCACTCACTCAAGCCGAACTGAGCCGCAATCAGTCGATATACAACTTCCTCACCTCGAAAGTCGCTCTCGACAAAATCATAGGCGACCTCGAAACCGAACTCTGAACAAAAAGGACAACAATAATAAAATGAGAGATAATAGAGCTATGAAAGGAACATTCGCAAAATCGCTGCTCATGGCATTCGCCGTACTCGCAACGGCTTGCTCGCAGAAGCAGAACAAACAGCAGGAACAGAATACGGAGTCGCTCCCCAAAGTGACCGTGGAGACCGTATCGCAACGCAACGTCATTCAGCAGACCTCGTTCACCGGTACGGTAGAGGCCTTCGTAACCAACAATATCGCACCGCAGCAGCCCCGCCGAATCCAGAGCATTCTGGCTGACGTCGGCGATCATGTGAAGAAGGGTCAGCTGCTCGTCAAACTCGACGCATCGTCGCTCGTGCAGGCCAAGGCGCAGTTAGACAACTATAAAACCGAATACGAACGCGCCAAGGAACTCTACGAATTCGGCGGCGCATCCAAATCGGAGTACGACGCACGCAAACTCGCTTACGAAGTGGCTCAGTCCACCTACGACAATCTGCAGGAGAACACCACCCTCACCAGCCCCGTTACGGGCGTGATTTCGGCCCGCAACTACGACAACGGCGATATGTACACCGCCGCTCCCGTACTGGTGGTAGAGCAGATTCGTCCCGTCAAAATCATGATAAACCTTTCGGAGACCCTCTTCTCCAAAATCCGCAAGGGCATGACCGTATACGTAACGCTCGATGCCTACGGCGACGAAGAGTTCAAAGGTTCGATTACCCGCATCAACCCCACCATCGACAACGCTACACGCACCTTCGCCGTGGAGATTTCGCTCCCCAACGACGATGAACGCATTCGTCCGGGTATGTTCGCCCGCGTAACCCTCCCCTACGGTTCGGCGAACCGCGTGGTGGTTTCGGACCGCGCAATCAACAAACTGATGGGTTCGGGCGACCGTTACGTGTGGATATACAACCCCGAAGACAATACCGTAAGCTATTCGAAAGTGGAACTCGGCCGACGCATGGACAACGAATATGAAGTTCTGTCGGGCCTTTCGGACGGCGACAAGGTGGTGGTGATGGGTCAGCTGGCTCTCACCAACGGAGCAAAAGTGGAACTTAACGATTAAATCCGGAACCAACGATGAACATATACAAAACAGCCGTAAATAATCCGATAACGACGATTCTCGTATTCTTCGCAATCGCCATATTCGGAATATTCTCGCTGCTCAAGATGCCTATCGACCTGCTGCCGCACATCGACACCACGCAGATCATGGTCATCACCGCCTACCCGGGAGCCAGCGCAATCGACATCGAGGAGAACGTCACCAAACCGATGGAAAACTCGCTCAACAGTGTCGATAATCTCAAACACATCACCTCGAAGTCGAAAGAGAATATCTCGATAGTTACGCTCGAATTCGAATACGGAACCGATGTCGAGGTCGCGACGGCCAACATCCGCGACAAACTCGACATGGTGAGCAACGCTCTGCCCGATGACGTCAATACGCCGATTATCTTCAAATTCGGTACCGACGACATCCCCATTCTGCTCATGGCCATCAAGGCCAACGAGAGCTGGAGCGGACTCTACAAAATCATCGA
>JAFLRS010000057.1 GCA_022511355.1 Alistipes sp. | reverse complement strand
GCGACTGGTAGTAGTCGAAGTAGAAGTGCGAGTTGGGTGTCATAATCACCTCGTGATGCTGCTTTGCAGCCTCGATGCCGCCCGCGCTTCCGCGCCACGACATGACGATGGCATCGGGCGAGAGTTCGCCTTCGAGAATCTCATCCCAGCCTATGATGCGGCGGCCGTGTTCGGTGATGAACTTCTCGACGCGGGTCGTTACATAGCTTTGCAGATACTGTTCGGCGGTAAACTTTTCGGTATCCTTGAGTCCGAGAGCCTTGATGCGGGCCTGACAGCGGGGACACTTTTTCCAATGTTCTTTGGGGCATTCGTCGCCGCCGATGTGGATATATTTCGAGGGGAAAAGCTCCATTACTTCGGTGAGGACATCCTCGATGAAGGTGTAGGTCTTTTCGTTGCCTGCGCAGAGTACGTCGTCCGAGACTCCCCAGCGGGTCCATACCTCATACGGTCCGCCGGTGCAGCCCAATTCGGGGTAGGCGGTGAGTGCCGCGAGCATATGTCCCGGGAGGTCGATTTCGGGCACCACGTTGATGGCGCGTGCCGCTGCATATTCGACTATTTCGCGAATCTGCTCCTGGGTGAAGTAGCCGCTGTGGATGACTCCGTCGTTCGAGCCCCACTGTTTTTTAATCATGGTGCCTTTGCGGACGCTGCCGACTTCGGTGAGTTTGGGATATTTTTTTATCTCGATGCGCCAGCCCTGGTCGTCGGTCAGATGCCAGTGGAGGGTATTGAGTTTGTGGATTGCCATGATGTCGATGTAGCGCTTCATTTCGTCCATGTCGAAGAAGTGGCGCGACACGTCGCTGTGCAGACCGCGGTAAGCGAATCGGGGAGCGTCGTCTATGGTGAGGCAGGGCAGCGACCAATCGGCGCTGCAGGCGGGAGCGTCGCCGTATATCTCGACGGGGAGCAGCTGTTTGAGGGTCTGAATCGCATAGAAGAATCCTGCGAATTCCGAAGCGTGAACGACTGCACCTCGGCGCGTAATTTCGAGACGATAGCCTTCGGGAGCCACCGAGGGGTCGGCGGCGAAGACGAATCCGTTCGAGGGGAGCGCGTCGGCCGAAACTTCGGTTACGGTGCCGGCGAGACCCGATACGAGCGAGAGTTGCCCGGCGAATTCGGTCACGGCATTGAGCGTGCGCGGGTCGGCTGCCGATTCATCTACGGCGAAGGCGGCTTCCGTAATTTTGTAGGAGCCGCAATGAGCCTCCGAACAGTTGGGTTGCGGAACGAGCGCGGCGATTTTCTTTTCTGAAATTTTGCAGCAGCCTGCCGACGCAAAAAGTGCGATTGCAGGCAGCAGCACGGTAAAAATTTGTTTTTTCATTTGGATATAATTGCTTTTAGGTTTTGCAAGTTTGACAAAATTAAGAAAAAATAACTAATTTAGCGCAATAAAAACAGGCAGTAATGAGATTTTTTTTATTTATTGTTCCGTTGGCGGTCGTGATGACCTTGGGCAACGGTTGCGGTCAGTCGGGTTGCGGCGGTTCTGCCGACAACGGGCCGGAGTATGTTCAACATATTGAGTTTCCGAGCGATGCGACGCTCGAGGAGAAGGTTGCAATGGCGGCTCATTTGGTTCCGAGCGAACGTCAGCTGGCATGGCAGCGCAGCGAGCTTACGGCTTTTCTTCATTTCGGAATCAACACCTTTACCGACCGCGAATGGGGCAACGGACGCGAGGATCCGGCGATGTTCAACCCCGAAGGTCTGGATGCCGCGCAGTGGGTGCGCACGCTCAAGGAGTGCGGATTCACGATGGTGATACTTACGGCGAAGCATCATGACGGTTTCTGCCTGTGGCCCACGGCCACGACTTCGCATTCGGTGGCTTCGTCGCCGTGGCGCGGCGGCCGCGGAGATGTGGTGGCCGAAGTCGCTCATGCCTGCGCCGATGCGGGAATGAAATTCGGCGTTTATCTTTCGCCGTGGGACCGCAATGCGGAGTGTTACGGCGATTCGCCGCGTTACAACGAGTTTTTCGTAGCCCAGCTCACCGAGCTGCTTACCGGTTACGGTCCGATTGCCGAGGTGTGGTTCGACGGAGCCTGCGGCGAAGGTCCCAACGGCAAGCAGCAGGTCTACGACTGGGATGCCTATTTGGCCGTTATACGGCGTCTGCAGCCCGAAGCCGTTTCGGCTGTCAAGGGCGAGGATGTGCGTTGGGTCGGCAACGAGGGCGGCATGGGTCGCGAGACCGAATGGAGCGCGACGGTCATAACTCCGAGCATATATGCACGTGCCGAGGAGAACAACCGCCTGAACGGAGTGGAGCCCAAGTCGCCCGATTTGGGCAGCCGCGAACGTCTTGTCACCGCACGCGAACTCTTCTGGTTCCCGTCGGAGGTGGATGTTTCGATTCGTCCGGGGTGGTTCTGGCACGAACGCGAGAATGCCGAAGTCAAGAGTCTCGAACGTCTGGCCGATATATATTTTTCGTCGGTGGGCCGCAATTCGGTGCTGCTGCTCAATATTCCTCCCGACACCGACGGTCTGCTGAACGAAGCCGACGTGCGTCGTTTGCGCGAGTTCGCTGCATGGCGTGAGGTTACATTCGCCGACAACCGTGTGAAGCGCGGCGATTGTCTGCACCGTCTGAAGGCGGGCGAGAGTGTCGAATACCGTCTCAAGAGCGGTTCTGTGATAGATGTGGTGATGCTCTGCGAACATATCGAACGCGGTCAGCGTATCGAACGCTTCACCGTCGAGGCTCTGACCTCCGAGGGTTGGCGCGAGGTGGCGCATGGCACTACCGTGGGCAACAAACGTCTGCTTCGCATCGAACCTGTCGAGGCGAGGGCTCTGCGCGTGCGTATCGACGAGTGTCGTGCCGAGGCTCTGCTCGACCGTGCGGGCGCCTTCCTTATGGCCCCGACCGCAGCTGCGGCAGTTGTCGCTCCTTCATATGAACCCATTGCTGCCGAGGTGGCTGGTGAGAATCCCGTTACGCTCGATGCGGGCGGCATCGTCGAGATTTCGGGCTTTGCATATTCGCCTGCCGGCGGAGAGTTTCTGCCCGAAACGGCCGTGCGTTATCGTGTTTGGGTGAGCGTCGACGGTGAATCGTGGAGCGTGGCGGCCGAAGGCGAGTTCGGAAACATCGAGAACAACACCGTCGTGCAGGTTGTGGAGTTCCCGCAGGCGCTGCAAGCACGCTATCTGCGTATGGAGGGTTCGACCCTCGATGACCGGACGGCCGTGGTGCGCGGTGAGGAACTGGAGATATTTTAAGACTGCAATTTTTTAACTTTTGAAAACATATGAAATCGGTATTGAAAATTTTGTCGGCGGCCCTGATTCTGGCTGTCGGCTGTTCTGAAAAGAACGATTCCCCGCGCGAACCGTGGGAAGAGGGTCCCGGCGCAGGCGGCGGCCTTGAACTGGTGCCTCCTCCCGTTGCGAAGGTGGAAGATTATAACGGCGAGCTGGCCGAAGACCGTGCTAATGCCGGCGATACGGAGGAGAACGAGGACCTCTATTGGGAGGTGAATACGTTCGACAACAAGGTGACGGTGACCTACAACGGTTCCGAAGCCGAGGCGGAGAGTACCTCCGGCAAGATACTTATATATAAAGAGGGTGCCCACGTTACGGTCGATATGCTTACCAACAGCGTGAAGAACGTCGAGATAGTCCTTTCGGGCTCCACCTCCGACGGTTCGCTCAAAATCTATGGCGAAAAGAAATTCATGCTGACTCTTAACGGCGTGGAGATTTCTTCGCAGCGTGGTCCTGCAATCAACAATCAGTGCAAGAAGCGAATGTTCGTGCATTTGGCCGAGGGTTCGTTCAACCGCCTTGCCGACTGCGAAACCTATTCCGACGACTGCTACTATCCCTCCGGCGTAACTGCCGCCGACGAAGACCGCAAAGGAACTCTCTTCAGCGAGAGTCATCTGATATTCAGCGGTGCGGGCGTACTGTCAGTGGTCGGCCGTCAGAGGCACGCCATAGCTACCGACAATGCCTTCTATATGCGTCCGGGAGTGACGCTCGTGATTGAGGATGCGGCCAAAAACGGAATCCACGTCAAGGGCGACAGCAGCGACGGCAGCGGCATATCCGTTATGGGCGGTCTGGTGTATGCGAAGGTCACCTCCGAAGCGGGCAAATGCATGAAAACCGACGAGAGCGTAATAATCTCGGGCGGACAGCTGCTGCTCAAACCGACGGGCGAGGCTGCATACGACAGCGACGCGCTGGATATTTCGTCGCCTGCGGGCATAAAGGCCGACGGCGATATCGAGATTGCTGGCGGCAGTGTGACGGTCGAGTGTACGGGTTCCGGAGGCAAGGGTCTTAATGCCGACGGTTCCGTATGTTTCAGCGGCGGTGCGACGGCGATTTCATCCACGGGCGGAGAGTTCAAATATTCGAACGGCATGACATCCGCACCGAAGGGCGTCAAGGCCGGTGGCATAACGGTCGGCGGCGGCTCTGTAAATATAAGTGTAACGGGTGCGAGCGAAGGTTCCGAAGGCATGGAGAGCAATTCTGAGCTGACAGTCGATGACGGCGAAATCTATATCTGCTCCTACGACGATGCCATAAATGCCGAAACGGGCATAACCGTGAACGGCGGTCGTCTGTTCGCATGGTCGCTCAACAACGACGCTCTCGACTCCAACGGATTTATGCATATCACCGGCGGTCTGGTGATAGCCAACGCCGGCAGCGGAGCCGAAGAGTCGTTCGATTGCCATAACAGCGACGAATTCCTTGTGGACGGAGGCGTGCTGATAGGAACCGCAGGCGGCGGCAAGGACAAGCCTTCGCAGTCGTCGCAGCAGCGTGTGGTGATGTACGGCGGCCTTTCGTCGGGCAAGAATGAGAATCTGGCCGTTCTCGACTCCTCGGGCAATCCGATTGCGCTCTACACCGTACCGCGTGCCATGGACGATATGGTTCTGTTCTTCAGCTCCCCCGATTTGAAAGCGGATGAGAGCTACACGATAAACACGAAAGGAACCGTCAGCGACTATACCGAATCGTGGTACGGCTGGTGCTTCGACGGCAAATGGTCGGGCGGCAGTCAGGTCGGTTCGTTCACGAGCGACAGTGTCGTGACGACTGTTAATACCGGCGGCTCGGGCGGACATTAGCGAAAAGATGAAGGCGGCAGAGGTTTATCTCTGCCGCCTTTTTTTGTGTTGCGACAAACCGGCTAATAGCCGAGGATGCGAAGCATCGAGCGGTAGGACTGCTCTTTGGCGAAGAGTCGGGTGTAGTATTCGTTGTTGTCTTTGTCGCGGTCGATGATGATGTGTTTGGGCGAGGGTATCAGACAGTGCTGAATGCCGCCGAAACCGCCCAGCGACTCCTGATAGGCTCCCGTGTGGAAGAATCCGATGTACTGGGTGTTGCCGGCTTCGAGTTTGGGCAGATAGATTGCATTGGTGTGGGCTTCGGCGTTGTAGAAATCCTCGCTGTCGCAGGTGAGTCCTCCGAGGAATACGCGCTGATACTCTTTGTCCCAGTTGTTGATGGGCAGCATTATGAAACGCTGATTGATTCCCCATGTGTCGGGCAGATTGGTGATGAATGAGCTGTCTATCATGTACCAGAATTCGCGGTCGTTCTGCTGTTTCTGGTTCACGATGGAGTAGAGCGTCGCTCCGCTTTCGCCGACGGTGAACGAACCGAATTCGGTAAAGATGTCGGGTTCTTCGACTCCGTTGGATTCGCAGATGTGTTTGATTTGCGCCACTATCTCTTCGGTCAGATATTCGTAGTCGTAGTTGAAGTCGAGCGAGCTCTTGATGGGGAATCCGCCGCCTATGTTGAGGCTGTCGAGTTCGGGGCACAGCTCTTTCAGCTGGCAGTAGATGTTGATGCACTTCGAGAGTTCGTTCCAGTAGTAGGCGGTGTCGCGAATGCCGGTATTGATGAAGAAGTGCAGCATCTTGAGCTGGAACCGTTTGTTTTTGTGTATCTTGGCTTTGTAGAAGTCGATGATTTCGTTGTAACGGATGCCGAGCCGCGAGGTGTAGAAGTCGAATTTGGGTTCCTCTTCGCAGGCGATGCGTATGCCGACCTTGCACTTTTTGGTGAGGATGTCCTCGAAGAGGTCCAGTTCCTCTTTGTTGTCGATTACGGGGACGGTGTTGCTGAATCCGTCGTTCACCAACTGTGCGATATTCTCCACATACTGAGGACGTTTGAATCCGTTGCAGATGATGTATCGGTCACGGTCGATGATGCCCGCATCGTAGAGCGAATTGATGATGTGAATGTCGTATGCCGACGAAGTTTCCAGATGGATGTCGTTTTTGAGGGCCTCCTCCAGCACGAACGAGAAGTGGCTCGATTTGGTGCAGTAGCAGTAGTTGTATGAGCCTTTGTAATCGACTTTGGCCATTGCGATGTTGAACATTCGCTTGGCGCGTTTTATCTGCTGCGATATCTTCGGCAGGTAGGTTATTTTGAGCGGAGTTCCGTACTGCTTGATAATCTCCATGAGCGGAATGTCATGGAAAGTAAGCTCGTTGTCCACGACGGAAAACTCGTCCTGAGGAAAATCGAACGTCTGTTCGATGAGGTCCATGTACTTGTTTTTCATTGTTCGGTTCGGTTGTCTGTTTTCAATCCGTCTTCGCTACATTGCAAAAATTTTGACAAAGTAGCTCGTCCGGATTGTTAAAAAATTCGAAGTGCAAAGTATGCGAATATTTTTGACATAAACAAGCATTGCGGCAATTATTTGGCAAGAAGTTGGTTTTTTCTCCGAAAAACCTTAAATTTGAACGATTTTTTCGCGTTAGTGTATGCTGAGCAGAATTGTGGCCGCCAAACTCAGGGAGGGGCGGCGTTTGATAATACCCGATTTGGGAGTGTTTATAGTGAAGGGCGACGGTTCGCTGCTCTTCTCGGAGCTGATGCGCGGCGACGACGGTGTGCTGCGTTCGGCGGTGGCCGCCGAACGGGGTGTGAGCGACGCCGAAGCTCTGAGGATAATCGAGCGGTTCGTGACCGATATACGCCGCGCTCTGGATTGCGGAATGTCCTATCGGTTGGAGGGTATGGGAATGCTCTCCCGCGATTCGCGCGGAGTGGTGGTGTTTACGAGCCGCGAGCAGATTATGATGCGTCGCGAGTCGGAGCATCCGGCACGCACGGGCCTCGACCGTCTGCTGGCCGAGAGCGCCGAACCGGAATCGGAGGAGACGATGCCGGCATCCGCGGAGAAAGAACCGGAGAGCGTCGCCGAACATATATCTGCGCCCGTAAGGCCGCGCAAACGTCGTGAAGGTGTGGATATGTTCATATTGGTGGCGGTGGTGATTGCCGTCGTGGCCGTTGCGGCCATAGTCTACGGAATATGGACCGCCGCGCGTCGCGATGACGGCACTACGGTCAAGGAGCTGTTCGTGCCGCAGTCGGGGCAGGAGAGTCCGGCCGCCGAACCGGTTGAAAGCAGTGTCGAATCCGACGGAGTGCGGGATTTGAGCGTGCCGTCGTCGGGCAATTACAGATAGATTCAAAATGACGGATTTGTTATCGATAAAACAGCGGTTCGGCATAATCGGCAACTCGGAGTTGCTGAATCGTGCTTTGGAGGTGGCTCTGCGTGTGGCTCCCACCGATTTGTCGGTACTCGTTACCGGCGAAAGCGGTACGGGTAAAGAGTTCTTCCCGCAGGTCATACACGCCTATTCGGCCCGCAAACACAATAAGTACATAGCCGTAAACTGCGGCGCCATTCCCGAAGGAACCATCGACTCCGAACTGTTCGGACACGAAAAAGGTTCGTTTACGGGGGCTACCGAAGCGCGCAAAGGCTATTTCGAAGAGGCCGACGGCGGCACCATATTCCTCGACGAGGTGGGCGAACTGCCCCTTTCGACGCAGGTGCGTCTGCTGCGCGTGCTTCAGACGGGCGAATTTATGCGCGTGGGTTCGGCCCGTGTACAGAAGACCGATGTGAGGGTGGTGGCCGCGACCAACAACAATCTGATGCAGTCGATAGCCGCAGGACGATTCCGCGAGGATTTGTTCTATCGCCTCAATACGGTGCCCATCTCGGTGCCCGCTCTGCGCGAACGCCCCGAGGATATTTATCTGCTCTTCCGCAAGTTCTCGAGCGATGTGGCCGTGCAGTACCGTATGCCCGCAATCAAACTCGACGCTTCGGCACGCGCCATGCTCGAAGGTTATTCGTGGCGCGGCAATGTGCGTCAGCTCAAGAATGTGGCCGAACAAATTTCGGCAATCGAGGAGGCTCGCGAGATTACGGCCCCCATTCTGGCCCGATATCTGGTCGAACCGCAGATGTCGTCGCAGCCGAGCGTACTCAATTCGGCGCGCATGGACGACATGGATACCGAACGCGAATTGCTCTACAAGGTTCTGTTCGATATGCGTTCCGATATCAACGAAATGAAGCGTCTGCTGTTCGAGATGCGCATGGGCGGTATGCCGATGCCGGCTCCGCAGGAGCATCGCGAATTGGCGGGTCTGCTGCCTGCGGGCGGAGTAGGAACGCCGGCGGTTAATGATGTATATTACGTCGACAGCGAGGATGTTACCGAAGTCCCGCGCGAACTGACGAAAGCCGACGTGCAGCGCGAACAGATTGTAAGAGCCTTGCGCCGGCACAACGGACGACGCAAGGATGCGGCTGCCGAGCTTTTTATGTCGGAACGGACGCTGTACCGCAAAATCAAAGAGTTGGGAATCGAAGAGTAACGGATTATGAAACACATTGCAAGATATGCGTGCGTGCTTGTTGCTGCGGTAATCGCGGCGGGCGGATGCACGGTCAAATATTCGCTGTCGGGAGCCTCTATTCCTCCCGATGCCAAAACCTTCAGCGTGGCCTATTTCCCCAATAACGCTCCGATGGTTGCGCCTATCCTCAGTTCGACGCTTACGGATGCTTTGGTGGACAAGTTCGCGCGTTCGACGCGTCTGCAGCAGGTGGAGGATAACGGCGACTTCGCTTTCGAGGGCGAGATTACCGGTTATGCATCCACTACGGCTTCGGTCTCGAGCAACGACTATGCGCTTCAGAACCGTCTGACCGTCACTATACGCGTGCGTTTTACCAACGCCGTGGATGAAACGCTCTCCTTCCCTTCGTCGGGCAAGGTGTTCTCGGCCTATGCCGATTACGATTCGTCGCGTCTGCTCAATGAGGTGGAACAGGAACTTATTACGCAGATTGTCGATCAGTTGGTGGACGATATATTTCAGGCTTCGGCTTCAAACTGGTAGGGTATGGACAGATTCAACGAATATATAGCAGCCGAAGGTCGCGGTGTTGCGCTTCCGTTGGAGGAGCTTGATTCGCTTCTTTCGGGTCGTGAGTGGTTTTCGCTGGCGCGTGTGGTGCGCGAACATTCGGCCGGTCACCGCAATCCGCTGGTCGGTATGCTCGCTTCGTTCCGCGGCATCTCCTCGCTGAAAAGAATGGAGATAGACGCTTCGAAATTTTCGGGTCCGGCCGGCAAGAGCGCCGATGAGGTGATAGACCGTTTTCTGGCGGGCGGAAATTATCGCATAGTGGCGGAGCAGGATTCGGAATGCGCTGATGATGAGAATGTTCGCATCGAGGCTGAATTTTCCGACGAGGATGATTTGGTGAGTGAGGATTTGGCTGAAGTCTATCTTTCGCAGGGATTGCGGGAGGAGGCATTGAGAATATATCGCAAATTAAGTTTGCGAAATACGGAAAAAAGTGTTTACTTTGCCGAGATTATCGACAGAATCGAAAATAATAATTAGAAAAAGTATAGAGAATTATGTACACATTTTGCATTGTATTGATTTTGGTTGCGAGCATTCTGATAATTCTCGCAGTATTGGTACAGAGTCCAAAGAGCGGAATGGCGGCCAATTTCGGAGCATCGAATCAGGTGATGGGCGTTCGTCAGACGACGGATTTCCTCGAGAAATTTACGTGGACGATGGCTGTAGCCATTTTGGTTTTGAGTTTGTTGGCTACGCTGGCTATGGATCGTGAGAAGCTTGCTACGAGCAATTCGAGTTTGACTCGTGATGCGGATGCGCTTATCGAGCATGTTACGACGTCGGAAGGCGAGACGATGCCTCAGTTGGAGTTGCCGGTTGTAGAGGAGTCGGATGCGGAGTAGTATCCGTAATTTGACTTTTCGTATTGATCAGGGCCGAAGCTGTTGGAGTTTCGGCTTTTTTGTTGGGGTTTTTGGAGGGGGTTTGTATTGGTGTGTATTGAAGATTCAGGTCAATTCACCCGCGAAAATAACCGTTCTGCCGAAAGTCGTGTTGTATATTATGAATTTTTTATACATTTGTTGCCGGAAAATTTGGGTTGTTTAACAGAATAAAAAAATTAAATTGCGTTATGTATTGGACTTTGGAATTGGCATCGAAGCTTGAGGATGCGCCATGGCCGGCAACTAAGGATGAGTTGATAGATTATGCGGTTCGTTCTGGAGCGCCGTTGGAGGTTCTTGAGAATTTGCAGGAGATAGAGGATGAGGGAGAGATATATGAATCGATAGAGGACATTTGGCCCGACTATCCTTCTAAAGATGATTTCTTCTTTAACGAGGAGGAGTACTAATTGATTGAGTGCATTATAAATCACATATAATCAATTAGTTATAAGAAAATCCACCTGCAAAACAGGTGGATTTTTTGTCCCCAAAATACCCCTAAAAGTAGCAAAATAACCTTTT